>NZ_CAAAFS010000088.1:0-11300 GCF_900634755.1 Protofrankia symbiont of Coriaria myrtifolia | reverse complement strand
GGCACCGCGGGGAGTCGGGACGCCCGGCCAGCCCACACCCGCGTCCCCGCCACCATCGCCAGCCACCCAGGTCCAGGACAGCGCCGTGGTCGTCGTGCTGCGCGGCGACACGCTCTGGACGATCGCGGCCCGCCATCTCGGGGCGGGCGCGACCACCGAGCAGATCGCGCGGGAATGGCCACGGTGGTGGGCCGCGAACAAGCACGTGATCGGCTCCAACCCCGACAAGATCTTTCCAGGGCAGCACCTACAGCCGCCCCCTCCCCGGCCCTGACCCCGCCCATCACTCCCATCTGGAGAAGACGCCGTGACCACTGCGACCACCGCGGCAGACCCTGCGCACACAGGGTCCACCCGCGCGCGACGCTTCTACCAGATACCGCTCGCCCCCACCGATCCGCCGTACGACGACGATCCGCGGGCCGGCACCTGGGGGGCACACCCACCCGCCGGCAGCACGGCGGCAGCCCCGGTCGTCCTCGCGCCGCCCCGTGCCGATCATGCCGACCGCGGCGACCAGCGACCGTATCCGGCCAGAAACACGCTGGTACGGCCGCTGCGGCCCCTCCCGGGTCCCGGGCATGCCGATGCCCCAGGCGCCCAGGAACTCCCCTCGGCCCGGGCCGCGGCCACCGTCGTCGTGCGGGCCATCGTCGAGGCCGTGACCGGGATCCGGCCCGCCGCGCACCTTGTCGCCTGGACGTCCCCACGGGTGCAGGCAGATCTTGAACGGCTGGTCGCCGCCAACGTCCGGCACCGGCGCCACACCCTTCGCTGCCTGCGGGTATGCGAACCGCGGGAAGGGATCGCCGAGGTTGCCGCCGTGATCGCCAGGGGCGATCGGGTGTCCGCTCTCGCCCTGCGGATGGAGACCGCCGGCAGCCGCTGGCGGGTCACCGTGCTACAGACCGACGCCCTTCGGCACGGTCCAGCAGGCACGCCCCGGGCAAGTACCGCTCCGGTTGTGTAGCGCCCGTGCGCACCGGCACGGGCCCCGTGCCGCGCGGACCAGCACGACGTTGGCCGGATCACGTCCCGCCGAAGGCTGCCAGGGGCTCTGCCGGGGGGTGTCCGTGTATCCCCCGGCGGGCGAGCTCACGGCGCCCCGCCAGGGACGCTCGGTGAACACGCTACCGCGGCCGACCGCGCCGTGACCTGCTCAGCTGACGTTCTGCCCAGGGGCCCGGTGGACGCGGCCCGGGGATGTCAGGCGGTGCTGCGATGGGCGGGGTCCCCGTGGCAACGCTTGTACTTGCGCCCGGAACCACACGGGCAGGGGGCGTTGCGAGCCGGGCGGCCGCTACCGGCGGCTGCCGGCTGCTGCCCACCGGATGCCCCGACCACACCCCCGGAGACCCGGGTCGTCACCGGCTCGGATCCGCCGTCCACTGACGGCGCCGTATAGCGAAGATCATCAGTGGGACGACGCGGCTCCAGGCCCTTGACGAACACCGGTGGTGGCGCGGATGCCGACTCGGCAGCGGAACGCGCCGGTGGACCGGCCGGCGCCACAGCGCCGCCGGCCTCGGCGGGAAGAACAGGCCCGGCTGCGGCCGCCGGCCGGACAGCCGTGGGGTGACCGGGCCTGCCGGGCACCTGCGCCGCGCCATCCACCGGGGTGATCGCCGGACTGGCCGGCACCGCGCCGGCCTCGGCGGCCCCGGAATCCGCGCCCGGAACCTGCACCTCGGCGTTGAACAGCAGCCTGACCGACTCCTCCTTGATGCCCTCCATCATGGTCTGGAACATGTCGTAGCCCTCCCGCTGGTACTCGACCAACGGGTCGCGCTGCCCCATTGCCCGCAGGCCGATTCCCTCCTGCAGGTAGTCCATTTCGTACAGGTGCTCACGCCATTTCCGGTCAAGGACGGCGAGGACGACCCGGCGTTCCAGTTCCCGTATGAGCGGGTCGCCGTCCGGGCCCGGGCCGAGGGCGTCCTCACGCCGGTCGTAGGCGTCGTGCGCGTCGGCCTGCAGCTCCTCGATCAGGGTTTCGGCGGTCAGACCCTCACGATCGTCCGGTGCCGGAACCTCCACGCCGACCTGGTACAGCTCACCCAGACCGGACCAGAGGGTGTCGAGGTCCCACTCCTCGGGATATCCCTCCGCGGTCGCGCCGCGAACGTACGCTTCCACCGTGTCGTCGATGAAATGGCGGACCTGTTCGTGCAGATCGGCCCCTTCGAGAACCTTCCGGCGCTCCTCGTAGATGACGGTGCGCTGCTTGTTCATCACCTCGTCGTATTTCAGGACGTTCTTGCGGATCTCGAAGTTCTGACCCTCGACCTGGGTCTGCGCGGAACGGATGGCACGGGTGACGATCTTCGATTCGATCGGCACGTCCTCGGGAATGTTGAGCCGGTCCATGATGCCCTCGACGGCCGCGGCGTTGAACAACCGCATGAGGTCGTCGCCCAGCGACAGGTAGAACCGGGATTCCCCGCGGTCGCCCTGGCGACCGGCTCGTCCGCGCAGCTGGTTGTCGATGCGACGGGACTCGTGGCGTTCGGTGCCCAGGACGTAGAGCCCGCCGAATGCCAGGACCTCCTCGTGCTCGGTGCTGACCGACGCGCGAGCCTTCTCCAGCGCCTCCGGCCAGGCCGCTTCGTAGTCCTCCGGGGTGTCGATCGGGCTCAGGCCGCGCTGACGCAGTTCTATCTGGGCGAGGAACTCGGGGTTGCCGCCGAGCATGATGTCGGTACCGCGCCCGGCCATGTTGGTGGCGACGGTCACCGCGCCCCGGCGCCCCGCCTCGGCGATGATCGAGGCTTCCCGCTCGTGCTGCTTGGCGTTGAGCACCTCGTGCTTCACACCACGCTTGGTCAGCTCCTTGGACAGGTATTCCGACTTCGCCACACTGGTCGTGCCGACAAGCACCGGCTGGCCCCTGTCGTGGCGCTCGGCGATGTCGTCGACGACCGCACTGAACTTGGCGACCTCGGTCTTGTACACGACGTCGGGCTGGTCGGCCCGGATCATCGGTTTGTTCGTGGGGATCGGCACAACGCCCAGGGTGTAGATCTGGTGGAACTCCGCCGCCTCCGTCATCGCAGTTCCGGTCATCCCGGACAGTTTGTCGTAGAGCCGGAAGTAGTTCTGCAGCGTGATCGTGGCCAGGGTCTGGTTCTCCTGCTTGATCTCGACCTTTTCCTTGGCCTCGATCGCCTGGTGCATACCCTCGCTGTAACGCCGGCCGTGCAGTACCCGACCGGTGAACTCGTCGACGATGAGAACCTCGCCGTCCGTGACGATGTAGTCCTTGTCCCGACGGTAGAGTTCTTTTGCCTTCAGAGCGTTGTTGAGATAGCCGACCAGCGGTGTGTTCACCGATTCGTAGAGGTTGTCGATACCGAGCTGGTCCTCCACCTTGGCCACCCCGCCCTCGGTGATGGCCACCGTCCGCTTGCCCTCTTCCACCTCGTAGTCGACGTCTCTGACCAGAGCCGGGGCAATACGGGCGAACTCGGTGTACCAGCGGGTCGGATTGTCCGCCGGCCCACTGATGATCAGTGGCGTCCTGGCCTCGTCGATCAGAATCGAGTCGACCTCGTCGACTATGGCGAAGTTGTGCCCGCGCTGTACGAGTTCCTCACCGCTCCAGGACATGTTGTCCCGCAGGTAGTCGAAGCCGAACTCGTTGTTGGTGCCGTAGGTGATGTCGGCCTCGTACTGCTGGCGGCGGACCGCCGGTGGCATCTGCGGGTGGATCACACCGACCGTGAGCCCGAGAAAGCGGTGCACCCGGCCCATGTTCTCCGCGTCCCGCTGGGCCAGATAGTCGTTGACGGTGACAATGTGCACGCCCTTACGGGACAACGCGTTCAGATAGGCCGGCAGCGTGGAGACGAGGGTCTTGCCCTCACCGGTCTTCATCTCGGCGATGTTGCCCAGGTGCAGGGCCGCCCCGCCCATGATCTGGACATCGAAGTGCCGCTGGCCGAGGGTCCGCCGGGCCGCTTCACGCACGGCCGCGAATGCTTCGGGGAGAAGTTCGTCGAGGGTTTCCCCGTCGTCGATCCGCTGCCGGAACTCGTCGGTCATCGCGCGCAGCTCGGCGTCGGTGAGCCCCACGAAGTCGTCCTCGAGGAGGTTCACCTGCTCGGTGATGGCCTTGAGCTTGCGCAGAATACGGCCCTCGCCGGCACGGAGGATCTTCTCGAGTACCACGGGTGAAACTCCTCGGGCGGCTTGTCAGCTGGGTCACCTACACAACGAGACTAGGCTAGACCCCCGGTGCTGATCGATCCTCCCCGTAGGGCGGGTCGGACACTCTTGCGACAGGTCGGATGCCTCACCGGGCGACCTCGCCCACCGAATGGGGCCGATCCTCCCTCCCCGTCAGGAGGGCGGTGCGGAATCGTACTGCCGCGACCGGCCGTGGATCCTTGTGACTGCTGGCGGATCCGCACCCGGCCCGGTCCCGGGGTCCATCCATCCATCAGAACGTACGGGAACCGCGGTCAGTGCCCGGCCCCCCGACGCTTCCCGCGGGTCCGTGGGCGATCCTGACCAGATGCCGAAGTTCGACCCCGTGGAGATCACAGCGGGCCGGATCCACCTCCGACCGTGGCTCCCCTCCGACATCGACGACGTCCACAACGCCTGCCAGGACCCGGACATCCAGCACTGGACGAGGATTCCCGCGCCCTACACCCGGCGGGACGCCGAGGCCTACGTCACCGAGCTCGCGCCCCGGCAGTGGGACGACGGCCGGGGTGCCCCGTTCGCCGTGCTGGACGCCACGTCGGGGTCGGTGCTGGCCTCCGTGAGCCTGACCGAGGTGACCGACGACGGCCTGGCCACGGTGGGTTACTGGTGCGCGCCGGGCGCGCGTGGTCAGGGCGTCGTCAGCCAGGCGGTCGGCGTGGTGGGCCGCTGGGCATTCCAGGTTCTCGGGGTCGAACGGCTGGAATGGACGGCCGGGGTCGGCAACTGGGCCTCCCGCCGGGTGGTGGAGAAGAACGGGTTCACCATCGAGGGCACCCTGCGCCGGGGCCTCGTCCTGCGCGGCGTCCGCATCGACTGCTGGATCGGTTCCCTGCTACCGGACGACCAGCCTCCGTCGTGACGGTCAGGAACCATCCGGCCAGGAATCATCACGACGACCGGCCTCGCTGACCGGCCGCGGGAAACCAATCCGGGAAATATGACGTACGCCAGGAGAAACACGGCATGCGCCAGCTCGGCGTGTCCCGGCCGGGCGACCGCCGCGACGGCCACCGACAGGCTCGGGCGGCGGGTGCGGATGGTGACGGATTCAGGTGATTTCCAGCAGCTTCTCCCTGACCGCGTAGACCACCGCTTCCATCCGGGAATGCAGCTGAAGCTTCTCCAGGATGTTGCGGATGTGGTTCTTGACCGTGTTCTCACTGATGAACAACTGCTTGGCGATGTCGCGGTTGTTGAGCCCCTTGGCGACGAGCCGCAGAACCTCCATCTCACGGTCGGTGAGCCTGGGAGTGGGCAACTGCGGCCGACTGTCCGCCTTTTTGATCATTAGTGCGAACTCGCTGAGGAGCTTCGAGGCCATCGAGGGACTGATCAGGCTCTGCCCACCGTGCACGGCGCGGATGGCGGTGGCGACCTCGTCGATCGAGATCTCCTTGAGCAGGTACCCCATGGCACCTGCCTTGATCGCGTCGTAGAGGTCGCCCTCTTCGTCACTGATGGTCAACATGACGATCTTTGCACTGGGCACTGCCTGCTTGATCGCGCTGGTCGCGTCGATCCCGCCGCGACGTGGCATCCGGACATCCATGAGGACGATGTCGGGCGCGGTGTCGACCGCCATAGTGACGGCTTCGGAACCGTCCGGCGCCTCACCGACCACCTCGATGTCCTTCTCCTGCTCAAGAACCATCTGTAGGCCACGCCGAAACAGAGCATGATCGTCAACGACGAGCACCCGGATGGGATCCGGCGACGACGGCTCCTCCCCCGGCTGGCGCCCATCCCCCGTCATATGACCTCCCTCACGTCGCGGCGGACCCCTGTCAGGTGACCCATACCGGTGCACGGGCCACCTGGCAGGCGGCTGAAGACGTCCACGGCAGATGGTCCCACGTCAATTGGACCTGCATGCCTTTACACCGTTGCGACCACGTCACGAGGTTGGTCGTAGCCGTCCTTCGGATCCGCCTGCCGGTGGCCCGGACACGGCGGCCTATGCGCGAACCGCGGAATCCTCGTGAGGATTCTGACCCGTGTCCGCGCCCGCATCCGACTCAAGCCGGATCAGACCGTAGTCGTAGCCGCACCGTCGGTAGACGACACTCGGCAGGCCCGTGTGCGCGTCACAGAAGAGGTAGAAGTCGTGGCCCACGAGCTCCATATTGGACAACGCGTCGTCGAGAGTCATGGGAGTGGCTCGGTGGATCTTCTCACGGACAATCATGGGGGACGGGTCCGCGACACCATAGTCCGCGTCGCCGGCGGCGACCGCCGAAGCATCGAGCGCGCCAGCGTCCGGCAGCCCGGACGGCCGGGCGGTGGCGGCCTGCGCCGACTGCGCCGACTGCGCCAGCGAGACACGGCCCGCGCCGTTGTGACGGATCCGCCTGTCGGCAGCCCGCCGTAGCCGTTCGGCGAGCTTCGCCGCGGCCAGGTCGAGCGCTGCGTAGGGGTCGGCCGCGGCGGCCTCCGCACGGATGACCGGACCCCGCGAGAACACGGTCAGCTCGACACGCTCACGGACGCCCGCCATGCGCGGGTTGTGCTCGCGGGAGAGCTCCGCATCCACCCGGAACGCTTTGTGATCGAACCTCTCAAGCTTCGCAATCTTGGCCTCGGCCTGCTCGCGGAACCTTTCGGGAACCGCGGTGTGCCTTCCCTTGACCACGATGTCCACTCGTTTCACCTTCCTGTAGACCGGAAGCCATGACAATCGGGTAGTCCCGACAGATCGGGCCATATCCCACTTCCGGTGTCGTGCCGTGTGCCAGGGCTTATCTGCTGCCTCGTTCCTTCCGCTCGGGCCCCCGGACACCTGGACCCTCGCTCCGCCTGTCAGTTCCCGCGGTGCCGGTACGGGTGACGACAGTTTTATCCCTCCGGTACCCTGATCGCAGGCAAACGGACAGCTTGGGGCCGGTCATCTCGAGTAGGGCGCCGGTGGGCCAACGTCGCGGCGGCGACCGCCGCCACCGATACCGGTACCGCGCCCGCGCACAGCACCCGGGTGGCTTCGCGGAGCGTCGCCCCGGTCGTCACGACGTCGTCGATGACGACGAACAACGGTCCGGGCGCCCCACCGCCGTCCCGGCCGGCGGAAACACCGGACGGGAAAGACCCCGCCGCGAAAGAAACATGGTCGCGTGGCCTTCGGCCTCCCGGAGCACGACGCAGGATGAACGCGCCGTCGATATTGGCCGCGCGTTCCGCGGCGCTCAGGCCCGCCTGGTCCGCCACCGGCCGGGCGGGGCTCAGCATCGGCACCACCCGCGCCGGCACACCGGCCCGGCACAGCACCCGGGCGGCGCCGTCGCCGAGCCGACGCACGTGGTCGAACCCGCGCCGGCGCACCGCGGCCCGGGTCGACGGCACCGGCACGAGAACGACCGGGCCGTCGTGCGCTGACATGGCCCTGGCCGCGACCACCGCGCGGGCGAGCGCCGACACGAGCGGGCCGGGGGCGTCCAACCGGCCTTTTTCCTTGAAGGCCAGCAGGATCCGGCGACACGGGCCGTCGTAGACGGCCCCGGCGAAGCACGGTGGCCCTCGCCGCTTCGGGGTGGCCGTCTGTCCCGGAGCGGCGAGGAATGCCGGCCGATCGACCGCGGCCTCGCACGCCGCGCAGACCGCCGAACCGGAACGGCCGCAGCCGGCGCAGCTTCGCGGCAGAAGAAGGTCCAGCAGAACCTCGAAGGCGACAGCCAGGTATGTGGTGGGCATGTGTCGCATGGTCACCCTGCCGGCCTCGACCTGACCAGCACCTGGTGCGCCCTGTGGAAAACCGTCATGGACGGTACCCGCCTGTGGACAACGCCTGTCCAGGGCGTCCAGGACGTGCATGATCTGTGGGCACAGCCTTCCTGTCGACACGAAAAGAAAATGAATGAATACATACAGGCATCGACAGTCGGCTTTCCCGCCCGCCTGACACTCAACATCGACAGATCTGGCACGATCGCACTCACCGGGTCCACCGGCAGTACGGGCACGCGGCAGGCCGGGCCGATCGTTGGCAGCGCGGATCCACCTGTACGACGAGCCGGTCACGGTGGCGCGGGTGCGCCGGCCCCGGACAGCGCGCCGGGACACTGGCGTGACCGCCTCCCCCGGACCGCCGGAGGCCCGAGAACGTGAGGAGACCGACATGACCGGCGGACCCGGCTGGGGCAACCCCCAGCCACCCGGCGGGCCGAATCCCGCGGACGGCCGGCAGCAGCCACCGCCACCCGGCTGGGGGCAGCCCCAGCCACCGCCGTCCGACTGGAACCAGCCGTCCCCGCCTCCCTGCTGGCATCAGTCACCACCGGGCTGGGGGCAACCGCGGTCGGAGGGGCCGGGCCAGTGGGGGCCGCTGCCGCGGGCTGAGAAACCGGGCATTATCCCGCTACGGCCGCTGGCCGTCGGCGAAATACTCGACGGCGCCTTCGCCGCGCTGCGGAGCAGCCCCGCGGCAATGATCGGGCTGACCTTCGGCGCCACCACCGCGACGCAGATCATCGCCGTCATTCTGGCCGAGATCGGTCAGCGCGGTCCCACCGGCGTCATGTTCCTCCTCGCCGCCGCGAACGCAATCATCATCTTCGTCACCGGCGGCGCGCTGGCGGGCACGCTCAGCGTGGTGGTCGGCGAGTTGACGCTGGGTAGCAGCGTCCGGATCGGAGAGGCGCTGCGGCGCGTCCGGCCCCGGCTGGCCAGTCTCACCGGGCTGTCGATCGTGGTGCCGCTGCTGGCCCTGATCGGGTTCGCCGGGTTCGTCCTCGGCGGCATCTTCGTAGCGGTCGCGCTGGCCCTGTCGATCCCCGTGCTCGTTCTCGAGGGCGGCACGATCAGGACGGCCATGCGACGCTCGTGGACGCTGGTACGCGGCGCGTGGTGGCGCATCTTCGGTGTCCTGCTGCTGACGGGGATAGTCGTCGCCGTCCTGCTGTCTGTTCTCGCCTTCGTCGTCGTGCTGGCCTTCACCGCCTTTACCAACGTCATGCCCGATCCGGCCAGCGGCGATCTCACCGGGTTGGATCTCGCGCTCAGCACAATAATGAGCATCATCTTCTACACTGTGATCGTTTCGGTCATGGCGAGCGTGGCCACGCTGCTCTACGTCGACCGCCGGATCCGGCTGGAAGGGCTCGACATGACGCTCGCCCAGGCGGCGCAGGAGCGCCGTGCCGCGACCGGCCAGGGCCCTCAGTGACGGGGCCACGGGCATCGGTAACGGGGGCACGAGCGTCCGGGCCATGGCACGGCGATGGCTGAACCGCTGTGATCGGGCCGGTGGTGACCCGTGACACGGCGGCGGAAGAAGCCCGCCGCGAGCTGTCCAGAGCGATCTACCACCGGGCCGGACCAGGCTGGTTCGAGCGTGCGGTGAACTGGCTCACCGTGCGGCTCGCCGATCTGTGGGCCGGCGTCACCGAGCCGTCCGGTGGCGGCCTCGGCATCGCGGCCGTCGTCATCGTGGTCGCCGCGGCCGCCGTGGCGTTGCGGCTGCGCCTCGGCCCACTGCGGCGGCAGGCCCGGACGGCCTCAGCCGACCTCGATCTGGCCAGCCCGCTGTCGGCGGCGGCGCTGCGGGCCGAGGCCGACGCCGCGGCCCGCGCCGGCGCGTTCGCCGACGCGGTGCGTTCCCGGCTGCGTGCCGTCGTACGGATGCTGGAGGAGTCAGGGGTACTCGAGCCCCGGCCGGGACGGACCGCCGGCGAACTGGTCGCCGAAGTCGGCCGGGTTGCGCCCGCCACCGCCCCCGTCCTGGCCGGGGCCGTGACCGTGTTCAGTGAGATCTGGTACGGCGGGCGGACCGCATCCGAGGCGTCCTACCGCACCGTCGTCCGGGCGGACGAAGCGCTCACCGGGCTGCGGCCACGGCCGGGAGCGGACGCCAGGCCGGCTCCCACCTTCACGGTGCCGGCTTGAGCCCCCTGGCCGGCCGGCGGCAGCGCAACCATGCTTCCGGCACTTCGCCTTCCGGCGCTCCGTCACGGGCTGTGCCAGCGCGGGGCGCTGTCCCGCCGGACGGACCCTTGCACACTGTGTCTCCGCAGATCGCGTCCTCACAGATCGCGTCCTCACAGGTCACGGTCTCGCAGGCCGCTGCCCCGCAGGCACCGGGCACCGGGCACCGGGCACCGGAGGCTCGATCCGCGAGCCCGCCGCAACATCCGCGTCACAGCCGTCCTGATATTACTTGTCGCCATCTGTACAACACTCGCGGTCATGTCCGACAGCTCGAACGGACGCCCACTCGATCCTGGGTCGGCCGACCCGGACGGGACCATGGCCCTGGCACAGCTCATGCAGGCGCACGGCGTTGCGGTCACCTCGACGAACGACCTGGCCGAGGCGGTGAACGAGTCGGATCCCGCCGATGTCACGATCGTGCTGACCCACCCGCAGCGGGCACCCGGGCAGGCGCTCGACGGACTCGCCCACCTGGCCGGCCAAGGCGCCGACGTGGTGCTCCTCGAGCCGGACGCGGCCGTCGTCGACGCCCTGGGCCTGCCGGTCACCGTCGCCAGCCGTGTCCCGTCCGGGACGCCCGCGCCACGATGCCAGCTGCCCGAGGCCACCGCCGCGGGGGCCGTCACGCTCGGTGGCAGGTCCGGTTTCCGGGCCGCCGGGCCGGACGCGGCCGAGGTCACCACGTGCTATCCGGTGGGGTCGGCCTCGGCCCTGGTCGTCGTGCCGGCGCCCCGGACACCGGGCCGACCGCCGGCACCATCTGGACCCGGGCGGTTCGTCCTGGTCGGCAACGCCGGTTTCATGACCAACGACCGGCTGGACGAGCAGGGCAACGCGGCACTCGCGATCGGGCTGCTCAACCGGCACCGGACGCTGTCCTGGGTGACCCCACAGCTCGGCGCGCCGGACGCGGTGGCCCGCAGGAGCCTGCTCGACCTGCTGCCCGACCGGGTGCCGCTGGCCTGCCTCCAGCTCGGCCTGGCCATGGTCGTCCTCGCCCTGTGGCGGGGTCGCCGGCTCGGCCCGCCGGTGCCCGAACCGCTCCCGGTCGTGGTGCGCGCCGCCGAGACCGTTGAGGGGCGAGGCCGCCTCTACGCCGCCGCGCAAGCCCGGGACCTGGCCGCGGCGGTGCTGCGGGCGACGGCACGCGGGCGGCTGACCGAACGGCTCGGGCT
>NZ_CAAAFS010000087.1:0-17721 GCF_900634755.1 Protofrankia symbiont of Coriaria myrtifolia | reverse complement strand
CCCCGGTGACACGGGGCAGCCCGAGGCGGACCCGACCGCGCTCGTCGCCTCCGTCGCCGCCCGTACCGGACGCTCCCCAATGGAGATCACTTTGCTCCTGTACGGTTCCGGGATGAGTCAGGACGCCCTGGCAGCGGTCAGGACGGCCCCGACGGCAGGGGTGACGGACGAGGCGCTGGTGGCGCTGGTGGATCAGCTCGACGCGCTGGACCGGCAGGTGGCGGCGGGATCAGATCGGCAGGTGGCGGCAGGATGAGTGTCCCGGAGACATCCGACGACACCCAGCGGACGGCCGCCGCTTCCCCGACCGGGCCCGAGGGCAGGGGCTTCGAGGTATCCGAGGCCGGGCTGTCGTCCCAGGTCGAGCTGTCCAAAGCCGAGCCGCCCAGGACGCAGGCGCAGGCCCAGGCCGCCGCGGGTGACCCGGAGACGGCTCGCCAGGCGCTGATCGTGCTGCGTACGGAGGTGGCCAGGGCCGTGGTCGGCCAGGACGCCGCCGTCAGCGGTCTTGTCGTGGCCCTGCTCTGCCGTGGCCACGTGCTGCTCGAAGGCGTCCCGGGGGTTGCCAAGACCCTGCTGGTACGGGCCCTGGCCGCGGCGCTGTCCCTGGACACCAGACGGCTGCAGTTCACCCCCGATCTGATGCCCGGGGACGTCACCGGGTCGCTCGTCTACGACACCCGCACCTCGCTGTTCACCTTCCGGGAGGGGCCGGTGTTCACGAACCTGCTGCTCGCGGACGAGATCAACAGGACGCCCCCGAAGACCCAGGCCGCACTGCTGGAGGCGATGGAGGAACGCCAGGTCAGCGTCGAGGGGACGGCACGCCGGCTGCCGGTGCCGTTCACGGTCGTCGCCACCCAGAATCCGATCGAGCACGAGGGCACCTATCCGCTCCCCGAGGCGCAGCTCGACCGCTTCCTGCTCAAGCTCACCGTGCCGCTGCCGCCGCGCGAGGACGAGATCGGGATCCTCACCCGCCACGCGTCCGGTTTCGACCCGTCCGACCTGGACGCGGCCGGGCTCCGGCCGGTTGCCGGGCCGTCGCATCTCGCCGCCGCCCGCGACGCCGTCCGTGGCGTGCAGGTCCACCCGGAGGTGCTCGGCTACATCGTCGATCTCGCCCGGGCCACCCGGGCGGCGCCCTCCGTGCAACTGGGCGTCTCGCCCAGGGGCGCGACCGCGCTGCTGGCCGCCACCCGGGCGTGGGCGTGGCTGTCCGGGCGGGGATACGCCACCCCGGACGACGTCAAGGCGCTGGCCCGGCCCACGCTGCGGCACCGGATCTCGTTGCGGCCCGAGGTCGTGCTCGACGGCGTCACCACGGACACCGTCCTCAACCAGGTACTGGCCACCGTGCCCGTCCCGCGGTGACCCGCGGTGACCATCACCGGGCGGGCCGCCGGCCTCGCCTTCGCCGGCGTGGTCGCCGTCCTGCTATCCCCGGCCCCGGGGGCGACCCTGCTGCTGGTCGACGCAGCGCTCGTGCTCGCGGTGGTCGTGGACGTCGTGCTCGCCGGCGGTGTGCGCACGCTTGAGTTCACCCGGTCCGGCCCGACGCAGGCGCGGCTGGGTGAACCGGTGCCGCTGGTCCTCGCCGTCACCAACACCGGGCGGCGCAAGGTCCGGGCCCTGGTACGTGACGCGTGGCCGCCGTCGTCCGGTGTCACGCCCCGGGTGCTGCGGCTGACGGTCCCGGCCGGGCAGCGACGGTTCGGTGAGGTTGTCCTGCACCCCACCCGCCGGGGGGACCGCCACCCGTACCGCATCACGGTCCGTTCGCTGGGGCCGCTCGGCATCGCCGGCCGGCAGGGCCGCCACCACGCGCCGTTCCAGGTGCGGGTGCTGCCCGCGTTCCCCTCCCGGCGGCAGCTGCCGGTCGTGTTCGCGCGACTACAGGAAATCGAGGGTAACGTCACGCTCCGTATCAGCGGACAGGGCTCGGAGTTCGACAGCCTGCGCGACTACGTCCCGGGCGACGACGTTCGTATGATCGACTGGCGGGCCAGCGCGCGGCACGGCACGCTGGCAGTCAGATCGCTGCGGCCGGAGCGGGACCGCCGGGTCATCTGCGTCCTGGACACCGGACGGACCAGCGCCGGTCGCATCGGCGACGCCCCCCGTCTTGACCACGCGATGGACGCCGCCCTGCTGCTGGCGACCGTGGCAGCCCGCGCCGGCGACCGCGTCGGCCTGCTCGCGCACGACTCCACGGCCCGGGTCACCCTGCCGGTGGCCGGTGGCGGGAATCCGATGGTCCGCATGAGCGCGGCCATGGCGTTGGTGGAACCCGTGCTGGCCGAGGCCGACCACCAGGCGATCGCCTCGGCGGTGCTGCGCGCCGCCGGACGGCGCTGCCTGGTCGTGCTGTTCACCGAGCTTGCTCCCGCGGTCGTCGAGGAAGGCCTGCTGCCGGCGCTGCCGGCGCTGCCGGCGCTGACCGCCCGGCACACCGTCGTAGTCGCGGCGGTGAGCGACCCGCGGCTGACCGAGCTTGCGGCCGGCCGGGGCGACGTGCGCGCGGTCTACTCGGCGGCCGCGGCCGGGCAGACGCTGCTGCGCCGCAACCAGCTCGCCGGGCTGCTGCGTGGCCGCGGCGCGCACGTCGTGGACGCCCCGCCGGCGACCTACGCGGCGGCCGTCACCGACGTCTACCTGGCTCTGAAGTCCACCGGAGGCCTGTGAGCCCGGCCCGGACACCACCCCGCACCGGACATGATCCGCACGAGTTTGTCGTTGGCTACGCTTTTCGGCCGGACGAGCGCACCCAACGACAGACATCCGCCGATCTTCCGGGACCGGCGCGTCAGGAGACCGGCGCGAGGTCTGCGGAGAGTTCTCTGTCCAGGTCGCCGGACTCACCGGCGGCCACGGCCCGACCGCCGTAGATCTGGACGTACCCGACGAACATCGCCAGGGCGAACGCGCCGATACCGATACGAACCCCGGCCGGCAGGGACGACGGCGTCACGAACGCCTCGATCAGGCCACTGACCGCCAGCGCGGCCGCCAGCCCGAGCGAGATCGCGACCGCGGCCCGGCCCTCGGCCGCCAGCGCCTCCACCCGTCGGCGCGGCCCCGGGTCGATGATCAACCAGCCCAGTCGCAGGCCAACCGCGCCGGCCGTGAAGACGACGGCCAGTTCCAGCATCCCGTGCGGCAGGATCAGGGTGAAGAACTGCGACGACTCACCGCAGCTCGTCATGTAGCCGCCGACGATCCCCAGGTTGACCGAGTTGAGCAGCAGCACCGCGAGGGTCGGCAGGCCCAGCAGCGCGCCGAAGGCGACAGCCGACGCGGCCACCCAGGCGTTGTTCGTCCAGACGCGCGCGGCAAACGAGGACGCAGGATTCTCCGAGTAGTAGCGGGCGAAGTCGCTGTGGCACAACTGCCGCACCTCGCTCGGCGGGAGCAGGCCGCTGTGCGCGGTCGGGCTGTGCACCACCCACAGGCCAAAGGCCACGGCCACGGCCAGCGATGCCGCGCAGGTGGCCAGGACCCACCCGCGCCGCGCGTACACCGCAGCCGGGAACGTGACGGCGATGTACCTGCCGACGACACGCCAGCCCGGCTCCCGCGTCCCGACCACGACGGAACGTGCCCGGGTGACCGTGCCGGCGAGGCGGTCGACCAGCACCGGGTCCGGACCACGGCTGCGGATCACCGACAGATGGGTCGCGACCTTCTGGTAGAGCTCCACGAGTTCGTCGAGCTCCGCCTCGGACATCCGCCGGGGCCGCGCCGCGCGCCGGACCAGTTCCTCCAGCCGGGCCCATTCGCCACGATGGCGGCCAACGTACGCATCCAGATCCATTCGTACCGCCTCCCACCGCGTCCAACACCCGGCAAAGATCGCTACCCGGCACACATCGGACGGGCGGAAACAAGCGAATGGATGATAATAGGATCATAATGGGGTCCGATGTTTCACCCGGTTGTGGGCACGGTTGTGGGGCGTCGGCCCGCGCTGCCATGATCTCTCGGAGGCGTCTGCGGGGCCCGCGGCCCCTCCGCGCGAGAAGAAACAGCGATCGCACAACCTCCCAGCGGACGGGCTCCCAGCGAACGGGAAAGGCCGGAGCGCCCGGCCCTCGGACGCAGGTGCCGACTGCTGGCACACCACCGTCGCGGACCACTGTCGGACATCCACAGGCCGGCAACCGGGCATGCGCGGCAGGGCGTACACAGGCGAGGCGTACACATACAGAGCGGGGACGACAAGGCAAGGACAACGGAGCAGGAACAACGGACAGCGCCGACAGAACAGGACGAGCGTGACCAGGATCGGGGCCATCGGGACTGAAGCCGCCGGGAACAGAACCACCAGGAACAGAAGAGCCGTCGGGAACGCGGCGGCCGGGACCACCGGGGATGAGGCCGCCGCGTGAACCGGCTCGTCACCGGTGAGGCGGTCACGATCGACCTGCGGGTCGCCCGGCTCGGCTCGCGGATCATCGCCGGGCTCATCGACCTCGTCCTACAGGCTGTCGTACTGGTAGTCATCGCCTGGGCCGCCTTCACCACCGTCGCTCCGGGTGACGAAGCGCTGGCGTCCGCGCTCTATCTGGCCGTCGTGGTGCTGGTCGTGGTCGGCTACCCGACGACGACGGAGACCCTGTGGCGGGGACGCAGTATCGGCAAGGCGGCCATGGGGCTGCGGGTCGTACGGGACGACGGCGGGCCGATCCGGTTCCGTCACGCGTTCGTCCGTGCCCTGCTCGGCGCCGTGGTGGAGCGGCCCGGCGCGCTGCTGGCGATCCCGGGAATGATCAGCATGCTGGTCTCCGGGCGGTCCAAGCGGCTCGGGGACCTGCTCGCCGGAACGGTCGTCCTCCAGGAACGCATCCCGCCCGGCGCGGCAGTGCCCGTGATGATGCCGCCGCAGCTCGCCGGCTGGGCCGCCGCCCTGGACCTGTCCTCGTTCGAGGACACCCTGGCGCTGGCGGTGCGCCAGTTCCTCGGCCGGGCCCGGGAACTGTCGCCGCAGGCATGTGAACGCATCGGCAGCCATCTCGCCGCGTCGGTGTACGCCGTCGTCACCCCGCCACCGCCGCCGGGTACCCATCCCTGGGCGTATCTGTCGGCCGTCCTCGCCGAACGCACCGCCCGCGCACGCTGGCAGGCCGAGCGCACCGCCGGCGCGCAGTGGCCGCTCGCCGGGGCCGGCACATCACCGGCACAGCCGGCCCCGCCGTGGGGAGCCGGCCAGCCGTGGACGTCCGGACAGCCATGGCCAGCCCACCAGGGGTGGGGGATCCAGCCAGGCCCGGACGGTCAGCCGTGGACGGCCCAACCAGGAGCGGCCCAGCCGAGGGCGGGCCAACCGGGAGCGGCCCAGCCGAGGGGAAGGGAGTCCTGGGTAGCCCGGCCGAGCGATCCGGACGACGTGGCTGAGGCCCCGACGCCGAGCCCTTTCGTACCCCCGAGCTGACCCGGCCGTTCCGGTCGCGACGGCCGGGTCCGTGGCGCCCGTGACCGGTGCGGCCAGGGAACAGAACTCCCACCGACGAGGCACCCGCTCCTGCCCCGCGGGCCGCCAACGAAAACGCGCGCCCCTGCCCGCGGGCATCGCTGCTCACAGGAACGAGTACGCAAGTGGCTGCCACAGCAACCACTTGTTCCCTCACTCTCATGATCTGTCAATATTTGATCATGAAGGGTTGTGGCGGCGGGAGTGTGCGGGGGATGTCTGGTGGTGTCTGTGGTCAGCGCTCGCGCTGCCCGTGGCGGCCTGCCAGGGGCAGGGCCGCCACGGGGAAACAGGGTGGCTCCTGGGTCAGGAGCCGGTGGTCAGGAGCCGTGCTCCCAGGAGTTCAGGTACTCCTCCTGGGCCGGCGTGAGGACGTCGATCGCAAGCCCCATGGTCTCCAGCTTCAACCGCGCGACCTCCTTGTCGATCTCGATCGGGACGTCGTGGACGCCCGGGGCCAGCGACTGCCAGTTCTTCGTCAGCCACTCCGCGGTCAGCGCCTGGTCGGCGAAGGACATGTCCATGACCGCCGCCGGGTGCCCCTCCGCGGCCCCCAGGTTGACCAGCCTGCCCTCGGCGAGCAGCAGCAGGCGCCGGCCGTCGGCCGTCATGTACTCGTCGGTCTGGTGGCGCACCCGGCGCGGGCCGGCGACGGCCAGCTCGGTCAGCGCCTTGATGTCGATCTCGATGTCGAAGTGCCCCGAGTTCGCGAAGATCGCGCCGTCCTTCATGGCTTCGAAGTGCTCGCGGCGCAGCACGTCCCGGTTGCCGGTGACCGTGATGAACACGTCGCCGATGGCGGCGGCCTCGATCATCGGCAGGACACGGAAGCCGTCCATGGCCGCGTCCAGCGCCTTGGTCGGGTCGATCTCGGTGACGACCACGTTGGCGCCCAGCCCCTTGGCCCGGGACGACACGCCCCGACCGCAGTACCCGTAGCCGGCGACGACGACGGTCTTACCGGCGAGCAGGGTGTTGGTGGCGCGGAAGATCGCGTCCAGGGTCGACTGGCCGGTGCCGTAGCGGTTGTCGAACATGTGCTTGGTGTCGGTGTCGTTGACCGCCACCATCGGGAAGCGCAGCGCGCCGTCCTTGCTCATCTGGCGCAGCCGGATGACGCCGGTGGTCGTCTCCTCGCATCCGCCGCGGACGCTCGGGAGCACCTCGGTGCGGGTCGTGTGCAGCGTGTTGACCAGGTCACAGCCGTCGTCGAAGACGTAGTGGGGGGCGCCGTCCAGCGCCGCGTTGATGTGCGCGTAGTAGCCGTCGCGGTCCACACCGTTGCGGGCGAAGGTGGAGATGCCGTACTCGGCGACCAGCGCGGCCGCCGTGTCGTCCTGGGTGGACAGCGGGTTGGACGCGGCCAGCGCGAGCTGTGCCCCACCGGCGGCGAGTGCCCGCATGAGGTTGGCGGTCTCGGTCGTCACGTGCATGCAGGCGGCGATCTTCACCCCCTCGAACGGGCGCTCGACGGCGAAGCGGTCGCGGATCTGACGGAGCACCGACATGGACCGGTCCGCCCATTCGATACGCGCCTTGCCCTGCTGGGCGAGCGCAAGGTCGGCGATGTCGTTCTTGGGCAGCTCTGCCATCGGAATCTTCTCCTGTCGAGGGGCTTGCGGACCCCGGGCAAGGGGAGACCGCCTACGCGGACGAACCGGCGGGCCTGCGGCGACACGATCATAGTTCCTCGCCCCGTCGGCGGCCCTGGTGCTCGGATCGCCAGAGCGACCGGTGGTAGGAGCGCTCTGCAACGACGTTACGACATCCGCCTGCGCGATCCGTCCTTCGCCATGCGCGTCCGGCGAATCCGGAAGTGGCCGGCGACGTCCGGGACCGGCTCACCCACCGGCCGGCGCCCCGGCTCCCCGAACATCCGCGGCACCCGTCCCGCATACCGCGCCCGGCCACCGGCGGGAGGATCGGCCGCCTCGGCCGCGGAAGGCGACAAATAGTCACAAAAGGCAGACAGTCGTAACTGTCAGAAGTCAGAACTGTCAGAACAGGAAGATAACGGGAAACAGGAGAAAATAGTCACAGGGGTGGCGCGAGCGGGCGGTGCCCGGCGGTCTGGCAGTCCGCGCAGGGGCGGGTCGACCTGATCTGGCACGGCTCCCCGCCCAGGCTCGCGGTCTGGACCACGCCCACCCGTCCCATGCCCTCACAGGTGGGACAGAGCATGTTGATCTCACGGGTGACCGGCTCGGGACGGTCGCCGGAGGCCGTGGGGCTCACCGGGTACGTCCTGCGACGCCGCCCGTCCCGTCGCAGGTCCCGCAGTGGACCATGCGGTTCGTGCTGAAGCCGCCGTCAGCGTCCAGGCCAGCAAGGAACTTCGGCGTCTCACCGATACCACGGCAGGTCGGACAGAGCTGCCGGCCCTCGCCGCCCCGGCCGCCCGCCGAGTACCCGCCGTGGCCGTCGTCGCGGCCATCCGAGCGCCCGCCGCGACGATCGTCGCGGTCATCCGGGTACGCCGCGTCCCACTCCTCGCCCTTACCGTCCATCGCGTCGTCCGCCTCCGCAGCGTCGCGGAGTGGCTCCGTCCCCACCAGAGTTCCCACAAGAACAGTTCCCACGAAACCACTTTACGCAACATGATAAACACGGTCCGGACACCCAGAACCTTTGATCCCGAAGGAATCACAGCCAGGCCACTGACAGACCACTGGAACGTCACCGACGGATTGTCGACAGATCACCAACGGGTCACCGTGTGGGCGAGTCAGCGTACGGGGCGACCGATGCGCGAGCCGGCCGGGCGGGCCGATCAGACACAACGTCGGCCAGGCATGTCGGCCAGGCATGTCGGCCAGGCATGTCGGCCAGGCATGTCGGCCAGACACGTCGGTCAGGCACAACGTCGCCACATCCGACAGCGGTCGGGCGCGGCAAATTCCGATCACACATACGGGTCGGCGACAATCCAGTGGGGCGTCACCGCCCCCAGCGCCACACACCTCCCTGATCTCGTGTGTGTGACATCGTGAGGACAGGCCGCAGGTGTCCACCGACCCCGCGGGCCAGCGGCAGCATGATCATGTTCTGGTGCCGGCCCCGCGGACCCGACGGGTTCGGGCCCTTACGGACCGCCGTCCGGCCTATCACAGGAGGTGACCTCAACGGTCGTGCAGAGAGAGCCCACGTTCCGTGCACGACCGCGCCGTCGCACGGCAGACGCCCATCTCACCTCGGCGCCACGGACGCCCGCTGGCGGGCCGGCCCGCCAGCCTTCCGACACAGCCGGCCCGTCCGGCACCCGGTCGGGCCCTGACGGCGTCCGGCCCCGGGGCCTCGCCGCGGCCGGCGCTCCGGGCGCCGGCACGACCGGCTGGGACGCCCGATCCGACGACGATGCCTCGGCCGCTTCCGACGGGCACCGGGGCGGCCCGCCCGGCGCGGGATCGGGCAGCCCCCCGGAGCGGGACGGCCTGCTCACCCGGCTCGGGATAATCGCCTGCGCCGCCGGTGTCGGTCTCGCCCTGTTGCTCCTTCCCCTGGTCGGCGCGATCGGCCTGTTCGCGAAATCCTCGGCGGACCACTACCTGAGCCTGCCGGACGAACTGCTCACCCCGCCGCTGCCGCAGAGCTCCCAGATCCTCGCCGCCGACGGCAGCCTCATCGCGACGCTGCGCGGGGAGAAGAACCGCACCGTCGTCGACGGCAGGGACATCCCAGTTGTCATGCGGCAGGCCATCGTCGCCATCGAGGACTCACGCTTCTACAGCCACGGCGGGGTGGACGTGAAGGGCGTCCTGCGGGCCGCGCTGCGCAACAGCGAGGCCGGGGACGTCCAGCAGGGCGCCTCGACGCTGACCCAGCAGTACGTCAAGAACGTGCTGCTGCAGAACGCGCACACCAAGCAGCAGCGCGAGGAGGCCGCCGGCACGTCGCTCGAGCGCAAGATCCAGGAGGCCCGGTACGCCGTCGCCCTGGAGAACAAGATCTCCAAGGACGAGATCCTCGAGCGTTACCTGAACATCGCCTACTTCGGCAACGGCAACTACGGCGTGGGTACCGCCGCCCAGAACTACTTCCAGGTCGACGTCGCCAAACTGACGCTTCCCCAGGCCGCGCTGCTCGCCGGGCTGGTGCAGAGCCCGTCCCTGTACGACCCGGTGAACCACCCCGATGCCGCCCAGCTGCGCCGGGACATCGTGCTGGACCGGATGGCCGCCCTGGGCTACATCACCCCGGCCGAGGCGGACGCGGCGAAGGCCACCCCGGTCACGGTGGTCCACGCCGCGGCCGCGGCGGCGCGGGACTCGTGCGAGACGTCGAGCGCGTCCTTCTTCTGCGACTTCGTCCGCTCCCGGCTGCTGGCCGACCCGGCGCTGGGCACGACCGAGGCCGAGCGCGCCCGGCGGGTCTACGAAGGCGGACTGGTCATCGAGACGACACTGCAGCCCAAGGTCCAGGCCGCGGCGCAGAACACGGTCAACGCCGTGATAGCGCCCGACAACCCGGTGTCGGCCACCGAGGTGGTGATCGAGCCGGGTACCGGCAACATCCTGGCGATGGCGGTGAACCGGGTGTTCGGCTCCGACTCCGCCGCCAACCAGACCAAGGAGCCGCTGGCGACCAAGGCGGTGTTCCAGCCCGGGTCGACGTTCAAGACGTTCACCCTTGCCGCGGCACTCGAGGCCGGCTACGGGCTGAACACCCAGTTCTACTCGCCGTCGTGCTACAGCACGAAGAAGTTCCCGCTGGACCGGCGGGACGGCAGCCCCTGCGCCACCGGCTACTCGAACGCCGACCCGGCGGAGAGCGGGATCTACGACATGTCCAAGGCGACCTGGGACTCGGTGAACACCTACTACATCCAGCTCGAGGAGAAGATCGGCGTGCCGGCCGTCGTCGACATGGCGACCCGGTTGGGCATCCCCGCGTCCTACCTGGAGGACGTCCATCCGACCCAGGGCGACCTGACCATCGGCTCCAGGCGGGTCACCCCGCTGGACATGGCCAACGCCTACGCCACGCTGGCCGCGCACGGCATGCGCTGCGATCCGCGGTACGTCCTGTCGGCGAGGGACTCCAACAACCAGAACGTCGACATCGCCCCCGACCCCGCCTGCGAGCGGGCGGTGACAGCCGGGGTGGCCGACACCGTGACAAGCATCCTGGCGGGCGTGGTCACGCAGGGCACCGGGTACCCGAACGCGGCGGCGATCGGACGCCCGGCCGCGGGCAAGACCGGTACCACGGATAACTACTCCGCCGCGTGGTTCGTGGGCTACACCCCCCAGATGGCCGCCTCGGTCGCGGTCGGCAACCCCAAGGGAGCGCAGGGCAACCCGCTGAGGGGGGTCGTCGCGGACGGCCGGACATGGTCCCGCGTGTTCGGCGGAGACCTACCGGCGATCATCTGGGGCCGGTCGCTGCGGGCGGCCCTCAGCGGCGTCCCCGCCATGCCCATGTCGAAGGCCAATCCCACTGTGGCCAAGGGCACCAAGGGCGGGCTGCTGTCGACTCCTCCGCCGCAACCAACACCGGCCCCCACCACGGCGGCACCGGACATCATCGAACCCATCCTGCCGCCCGGCAGATTCCCGGGCCCGGGCCGGTAACGGTAACGGGCCGGAGCCGGCCGGGACTCCCCCGGCCGGCTCCGGCTCCGCTCCGCCTTCACCGGTGGCCGAACGGCCTGAGGCGGCCGGCGTCCATCGACGTGTGCTGCTGTTCGCGAGGACACGTATGGTCACATGACCGGCGCTCCAGGCTGGCCACAGCCTCGGAGCCGGTCGCGTCCGGAACGGCCGCGTCCCAGGGCTGTGTCGCGCCCGGGACGGTTATGTCTCGCGCACGGCCGGGGTGGGCGGGGCGCTCAGGTCGCGCGCGGCGGCCACCGGCGTGGGGTCCACACCGAGCGCGAGCGCGAGATAGACGCTGGTGTAGTCGAACAGGCCCACCAGGGACGCCAGCCGCTCCAGACGGCTGGCCCCCTGCGCGGACAGCTCGGTGACCGCCACCGCCCGCTCGGCCGCGGCCGTGACGGCGGCCTCGGCCTGCCGGGTCACCGTCGGATGCTCGGCCGCCTGGTCGCGCAGCAGGACCAGCCGTAGCCGCACCGGCTCGGCTCCGTCGTCGACCCGGTCGCGGAAGAAGTCCTCCGCCGGGCCGCCGTCGGCCCCACGGACCCCGAACGGCCCGTCCAGGACGCCCGCCTGCAGGCTTGCCGAGTCGGGCAGGGTGCCCAGCAGCGCTGGGTAGCCGGCGTTCGCGGCGAGCTGGCCGGCGGCCCGGCTGGCGGCCGCGGCGGTCAGCGCGGTGGTCCCCCACAGCAGGGGTAACGACCCGGCGAGCTCAAGCGCCAGCACCTTCGCCGGGCTGATGAACGTCTCGCTGGCGGGCCGGCAGCGTACCGCCAGGTCCTCCAGGCGCACCGCCGCGGCCTCGACCGCCTCCGGGCCCTCGGCGGCGGACGGGAGAAGGCCGAGGGCCCGCACGACCGCGACAGCCGGCAGCAGCAACGCCCAGAAACCCGCCCGGGTGGGCCGGCCGTCCGCCACGGGGGCGGGCAGGAACAGTGCCCGCGCGCGTCCGGCGCGATGCGCCAGCGGCGAGTCGGGCAGGCCCACCGCGACCGTCCGGCAGCCGCGACGGTCGGCCTCCTCCAGCGCGGACAGGGCCGCCTCGTCGCGTCCCGAACCGGATATCGCGATCACGACATCGGTCACCCCCACCCATCCGGGCAGGCCGAAACCGTTGTGGCCGAGCACCGGGACCGGGCAGCGTGACCCGGCCACCGCGGCGAGCGCGTCACCGACAGCCGCCGAGGTGCCCGTCCCGGCGACGAGCACCGCCCGTGGACGGCCGTCGGCGGCGAGCGAGTCGACGCCGACCTCCCGCGCCAGCGCGGCGGACTCCCGGACCTGGCGGGCCGACGAGGCCACCTGCGGCAGCATGCCGGACGGGTCGGCGGCGTCCAGCCGGACGACGTCGTCAAGGATGCTCTCGTCCACGCCCGCGTCCCACATGTCCTGCACCATCGCACGCCCGGGCCCGTCCGGACACATCGGGGCCCACACCCGGATCTGGCCAAGCGCACGCCATGGCCGTGTCAGGACCCTGTCAGGACCGCGGACGCCGCGGGCCCGGCCTGGATCAGGCGGAGCCCGGCCGGGAGCCCGGCGGGATCAGGCAGGGCCGGGCAGGGCAGAACCGGGCCAGGGCTCACGACGATGTGGACACCGATGGCCGGGCCTCCCCGCCGAACGGGACGGCCTCGTCGAGCAACATCACCGGGATCTCGTCCCGTACCGGGAACGCCAGGTCGCACGACGTGCAGACCAGCACCGGCTCACCACCGAGGGTGTCCTGGCGCAACGGGGCGTGCGCCGGGCACGGACAGGCGAGGATCTCCAGCAGGAGCGGGTCGAGACTCAACGGCCGACCTCCTTCTTTTCACACTTCTCACAGCGGCTTCTCACGTGGCTTCTCACGGCGGATGCGGGTGAGGACCTCATCGCGCACTCGGGCCATCGTGGCATGGTCGGGGGCCTCCACATTGAGCCGCAGCAGTGGTTCGGTGTTCGACGGCCGTAGGTTGAACCAGACCTCGCCACCGAGCGTGACGGTGAGCCCGTCGAGGTGGTCGATGTCGGCCGCGTCCCCGGCATACGCCTTCTCGATCTCGGTCATGACCGCGGCGGCGTCGGCGACCGTGGAGTTGACCTCGCCGGAGGCCACGTACCGGGCGTGGCCGGCGAGCACCTGTGACAGCGGCCGGTCCTGCTCGCCCAGCACGGCCAGCACGTGCAGGGCCGCGAGCATCCCGGAATCGGCCCGCCAGAAGTCACGGAAGTAGAAGTGGCCGGAGTGCTCACCGCCGAAGACCGCCCCCGTCCGGGCCATCTCGGCCTTGATGAACGAATGGCCGACCCGGGTGCGTACCGGCACTCCGCCGAGTTCGCGCACCAGCTCCGGGACGCCCCGGCTGACGATCACGTTGTGGATGACGGTGGCGCCGGGCTCGCGGGCGAGCTCCCGCTCGGCGACGAGGGCGGTGATGGTGGACGGCGAGACGATCTCCCCGCGTTCGTCCACCACGAAGCAGCGGTCGGCGTCGCCGTCGAAGGCGAGCCCGATGTCGGCGCCGGTGGCCCGCACCGCCGCCTGCAGGTCCCGGAGGTTCTCCGGTTCAATCGGGTTCGCCTCGTGGTTCGGGAACGAGCCGTCCAGCTCGAAGTAGAGCGGGTGGACCGACAGCGGCAGCCCCTCGAACACCGCGGGGACCGTGCGTCCGCCCATGCCGTTGCCCGCGTCCACCGCGACCGTCAGCGGTCGGATCGCCGACAGGTCGACCAGCGTGTGCAGATGCCGGACGTAGGGCGCGAGCAGGTCCTGGTGGGTGATGGTGCCGCGCGGCCCGGTGGCGGGCGCGACGCCGGCCTCGGCCAGCGCCCGGATCTCACCGAGCCCGGTGCCCTGACCGATCGGCGCCGCGCCCGCCCGGCACAGCTTGATCCCGTTGTACCTGGCCGGGTTGTGGGACGCGGTGAACATCGCGCCTGGCAGGCCCAGCGAGCCGGCGGCGAAGTAGAGCAGGTCGGTGGAGCCGAGGCCGGCCATGATCACGTCTGTGCCCTGGCCGGCCGCGCCCGCGGCGAACGCCTCTGACAGCGGGACCGACGAGTCACGCATATCGTGCGCGACGACGATCCGGGGGGCGTCCAGCACGCGCACGAACGCGGCGCCGACGGCGTGCGCGACGTCGGTGTCGAGCTCGGACGGCACGACGCCCCGGACGTCGTATGCCTTGAAGATCCGCGACAGATCGTGCACTCGTCCGCCTTCCCGATCCCTGGGCTTCCCGGTCCCTGGCTTCCTGATCACCAGCCCCTGCCGGCCGCGACGCCGGCAGCCGTCCGCAGGGGCCCTGCCGCCGGTGGCCGTCCGAAGAGCCCGGCCGCGACGGCGCTGACGGCAGCCATCAGCCGCCGCCGGCAGCCGTCCAGGAGCTGCCGGCGGCGACGCCGACGACCTTACCGACACGTTGCCGGCCTGGGCCGAGCCGTTCGGGTACCCGACACCTGGCCCGCCGTGGGCGCACCGGGCCGGACACGCGCCATCCGGCCGGCCCCGGCCGGATGCCAGGCTGGCCGGTTCAGGACGGACGACCCTTCCGGCCCGCCCACCCCGGGGCGGTTCAGGACGGCCGGGGAAGGACCCGTAGATGACCGCGCCGCCCCGGGGTGGGCGGGCCGGGAGGGTCGTCACGACCCGTGGGTCGGGCCACCTCACGAACCGCGTCCGCGAGCGCCTCAAGATCGTCAGAGGCCGGGCTGTGCCTGGACTCGCCCTCGATACGCACGACCGCCCAGCCCAGTGGCACGGTGAGACGGTCGGCGTGCGTCTCACACAGGTCGTAGGAGTGCGGCTCGACATATGGGGAGAGCGGCCCGAGGACGGCTGTCGACTCGGCGTAGGCGTACGTGAGTGTGGCGACCGCAGCCGCTGAACATGCCGAGCGGGAGCAGCGCCGAGGCTTCACGTTCCGGACGGTAGCCCCCGGAACGGGCGACGGCCACAACCGCCCGCCGTGTCGCATCCATCCACGGAGGAAACGTAACAGATTTATAACGCTGCGCGTGCGCGCAGTTGTACAGGCGGGGCGGAGGGGTGCGCCGGAACGCGAATACCGGCGGGCTGTGGCGAACGGTACAGCGAATCCCGCCGGGGCTCCCGGGGGGCGCCGGCACGGTCTGCCCGGCGAGCCGTACGCTCACGACATGGCGGACAACGCCTCTACCGGCACCTCCTGGGGAACCCCCGCACCGGCCTTCCCGTCCACCCAGCCGCCGATACGCGCGGCACGCCGGCGTGACCGGCGCGGACGCGGCCTGCGCGGCCTGCTCCTCCCGCCGGAGGTGCCCGCCTACCGCAGCCGCGGCGAGCGGTTCGACGACCTCGTCCTGGACGCTGTCGAGCACCTTGAGCACCGCTGGTCGGCCGAGCTCGCCGGGGTCGAGTTCGCGGTCGAGGACGTCCCGCCCATACCGGCCGTGTTCGGCCCGGACGACCCGGTGCCGCTGGCCCACCACCAGCCCCCGGCCGGCCGGGGGCGGTCCGCGACACCGGATCGGATCATCATCTACCGCCGGCCGCTGGAAGCCCGCGCGATGGACACCGACGACCTCGCCGAGCTCATCCTGGACGTCCTCATCCACAAGATCGCGGACATGCTCGGCATGGAGCCCGAGATCATCGATCCCGAGGGCCACGGCTGGCACGAGGACGAATAGCCGGACCCGCCACCCCCGCTGCGACAGACGCGACATGCCGGCTTTGCGACCGCCCCTGGATGTCCGCGGTGGTGTCGCGTCAGGTAACCTGACAATCAGATGGATCGACCGTGTGAATACCGGCGACGACGCTGGCGGTCAGGCCAGCGGTGACGTGGGCGATAACATGAACAATAACGTGAGTGACAACATGGGCAGCGCTGCGGGCGGCACAAATCCAGGCGGCCCGGAACACGGGACGCACAGCGAAGGAATACGTACCGCGAGAATGTGACCGGCGAGGCACGTCCTGAGCCGTCAGTCACGGCGCCCGATGCCGGGCCGCGTCGCTGTCAGGCCATGTCAGAGCTGGTCGTGGCACTGTGGGGGATCTTTTCCCACCAACCGTGCCGATGGTCACGCGACACGGGGCCGGTCGCCGGTATCTTTTCCGGCCCGGCCGGGAGCATCCTGCGGGAGAGGAGCGCGGAAAGGCTTTCGGTCGGCCAGTGCCGCGCGGCGGCGACAACGACGGCTCCGGACGGCGGCCCCTTCCGTCCGACGGAGGTCGAGTAATGGTGACGGGGTGGCGAGCAATAGTGACGGCTGATCGGTCCGCCGGGATTCTGCGTTTGTTCGGGCGGGTACGCGACTACGACTGGGGCTCACCCACCGCCATCTACGACCTGCTCGGTGAGGACCCGTCCGGCCGGCCGGCCGCGGAGCTGTGGCTGGGCACCCATCCGGGTGCGCCGTCCGAGACCGAGAGCAGCGCCGGCGGCCGGCGGCAACCGGCCGAGGACGCCGTGGGCCGGCTGCCGTTCCTGCTGAAGGTGCTCGCCGCCGAGCGGGCGCTGTCCCTGCAGGTACACCCGGACCGGGCGCAGGCACGGGCCGGTTTCGACAGCGAGGAGCGGGCCGGCGTACCGCCGCAGGCCCCCTGGCGCCGGTACCTGGACCGCAACCACAAACCGGAGCTGATCGTCGCGCTCACGCCCTTCCGCGCTCTGGCCGGTATCCGTGACCCACGGCACACCCTGCGCGTGGTGCGGGCCCTCGGCCACCCCCCGCTGACCGCCGCGTTCGAGCCGCTGCGGGCGGACCCCGCGGCCGGGGCCGCGACGGTCCTGCGCACCCTGCTGACGATGCCCGCCCACCAGGGACGCGGCCTCGTCGCCGGGACCGTCGGGGCCGCCACCGTGATCGCCGCCCGGGCAGCGGCCGGCGCAGCGGCGACCGGCACGGCGGCAGCCGGCACGGCGGCGACCGGCGCGACGACAGCCGTGACGGCTGACGTAGCGACCGACGTGGCCGCGGCCGCCGACCTGGTCGTCCAGCTTGCCGCGGCACACCCCGGCGACGTCGGTGTCGCCGCCGCGCTTCTGCTCAACGACGTGCTGCTCCAGCCGGGGGAAGCGCTCTTCCAGCCGGCTCGCCTGCTGCACGCCTACGTCCACGGCGTCGGCATCGAGATCATGGCCACGTCCGACAACGTGCTGCGCGGCGGGCTGACGTCGAAACACGTCGACGTGGACGAACTGCTGCGCGTCCTGGATCCGACACCGACCCGGGCGCCCGTGCTCACCCCCCGGACGGTGGGCGGGACGGCCGGGATCATCGTGCGCGCCTGGGACGTGCCGGTCGACGATTTCGCGCTGACCGAAGCGATCTGCGGCTGGACGGCTCCCGCCGGGAGCGCCTCCCACGACAGCACCTCCGGCGGAAACGTCTTTCGTGGCGGCACTCTCGGCGCAAGCGTCTCCCGGGGGAGCGCCCCTGGGAGAAACGTCTCCGGTGGAGGCGTCCCCAGCGGCAGCGCCCCTGGCCGCAACACCCGCGGCGGAAACGTCCGTGACGCGAACGCCCCCGGTGGCGCGGTCACCATCCGGCGTCCAGCCATCCTGTTGGTGACCGACGGCGCCGTCACGGTGGAAGGCGCGGGCATCCCCTCGATGGGGCTTCGCCGAGGCCAGGCAGCCGTCGTGCCTCCGGCTTCGGCTCTGGCTCCGAACAGGGCACCGACAG
>NZ_CAAAFS010000086.1:0-31356 GCF_900634755.1 Protofrankia symbiont of Coriaria myrtifolia | reverse complement strand
GCCATGACGGCGGACGGGGCACTGACTCTGAATCTGTGGGGACGAGGCAGGGTGTTCATCGCCTCACCTGGCTCGCGCACGCCACCACCGCCCTGAGCGGCTGGCTGACCGCCTGGCCCCCGACGGACGTGAAGCTCTCAAGATCTACATCCCGCCCCCGACCGAAGATCTTTTCGCCGACGAGCCATCCCCGGCCACCCGCATGGAGCATGATCCAGAAGAGTTTGCCGCCCGGTACGCTTTCGGTCCTGTAGGCGTACACAACGACAGACACACAGCGATCTCCGCTGTCCGGCCAGCGCCCCAGGGCGCCGGTCGTGTTTCGGGGAGCGGCATGATCCCGGCATGGGGCAGCGCGGCGTCCGGGATCGCCAGGGGCGTCCTCGCGGAGCTGTTCCACCTGGCCGTGGAGCCCTGTTCCGCCTGGCCATGGAGCCAATGTGGGATCGGGGCCGGGTAGGCCGGGCTATCGGCGGAAGGCGGCCCGGGGGTCCTGGAACAGGGTGGGGACGAAGACCGTCCGCGGCGCCGCCGACAGGGTCAGCGTGGCGACCCAGTCGGTGGTACCGATCGTCTGTGCCGCGACCAGCGGCCCGCCGCGGGTGACCATCCGCACGGTACCGGCCGATCCGACGGATACCGTCCGGCCGGCCGGGACGCGCAGCGGGTTTCCATCGATCCATACCGTCACTGTGGTCTCTGGCGCAGTGAGCACCAGGGCGGAAAGTGTCCGATCCGGTACGGCAGGCAGCAGCGTGGCGGCTGCCGCGTCAGGCTCGATCACGTCCGCCGCACCGACCCAGCGATACTCCCGCGCCAGCGGCGCAGCCATCACGGTTGGTGACACCCCTGCCGCTCCGTCGGACGCCGACCCCCCGGCCGGCGGCGACCCGGTCTGCTGTGAGCCGGCCTGCTGCGAACTGGCTGAGGTTGCCGCCGTGGGTCCCACGGGCAGCCCGAGACCGGCGACCACCGGCCCGCCCGAGAGCACGGCCACCCGCACCGCCGTCGTACCGACCCGCTCCGGCAACGCCACGGCGCCGGCCGTGAGCGCCGGTAGCCGCAGGACACCGCCACCGGGCACCCGCACCGCCGCCAGACCAGGCGGGGTGAAACGCGCGGACGCGGTGAGCAGCTCCAGACGGATCACCGCGTCCGCCTCGGGTGCAGCCACCACGACCTGCGCGCCCGCGATCCCGGCCGGTATCCCGGCCGTGCCGGCCAGCACCAGCGAACCGGCCGCTCCAGACCCGACCGGCCCGACCTCGGCCGCCACGGACCCGATCTGCCCAGAGCCGGCCATTCCGGACCTGGCAACTCCGGGGCCGGCCGCCCCGGCCGCAGGCTCGGCTCCCCCGGCCCCGGCCGCCCCTGAGCCGGCAGCTCCGGCACCGGCGGCCGGAGCCCCGGCCGCCGCGGGCACGACGACCTGATCCCGGGCGAACGGTGCGCCCGCACGGTCCAGCATGGCGGCGGCCAGCCGCCCGTCACGTACCCGGATCCGCACCGCCGTGGCTTCCGCGTCGGGTACCCAGTCGGTCAGCCGGCGGATCACCCGCGCCATGGGCGGCACCGAGACACCGTCACTGACCGCACCGTCACCGACCGCGCCAGTGGTGGCCATATCGTCACCGGCCGCACCAGCGGTGGACGCACCGTCATCGGCCACGGCGCCGGCGGCCCGCGCGGCGGCGCCCGGTCCTCCACGGTCGGCCGGCCCGAACGACGTGATCTCCACACGCGCGGGCGCGGTCTCGGGGTTGGTAAGGACGATCACCGGGTCACGGCCGGTGCCGGTACCCGGGCCGACGAACCAGAACTCGTTTCTCGGCGGGTTGCAGCGCGCCCGGGACGGCGCCCGACCGGGCGCGCCCGGGACGGTCACCGTGGCGCTCAGCCCGGCCGCCACGGGGCCGCTGGCGTGCACGGCCAGCGGCACACCACCGTTCACCTGGACCAGTACACCCCGCGCTCGGGCCGGACCGGTCGGAACGTCACGCACCGCACCACCGGCGGACAGCCAGATCCGTCCGTCCGTGCCCGGCTTCCCACCCACGGTGCCGCCGGCGGTCGCGACGTCCACCGTCACCGGGGCACCCGCCGGCGGATCAAGATCCGGGCACAGCAGTGTCGCGGACGTCACCGGCGCCCGTGGGCCGGCTGTGGGTGAGACCGCTTCGGGCCGGCTGCCTGCCGGGGGCCGGCCGAGGACGGCCAGGGCCAGCACGCTGGACAGGGCGAACATGACGGCAACCGTGATCATCGCTGTCAGGCGCGCGCGCCCCGTCCAACTCGCGGCCCGCGCGGCCCGGATCGGCCGTCGCGTCCCAAGACGTCGGCACCGGCTGAACAGCCCTGCCCGCACGGCCCGGATCGACCCGCCACGGTCTCCGGCAGGCGGCGCGCCGGCAGCCGCCGCCCACACGGCCTGGACCAGCCGGCCGGGCAGTTCCCTTCGAGTACGTCGCTCCGCCTGGGCTGGTTGATCCGCCTGGTTTGGCCGCTGCGGGCGGCCGGGCTGATCCGGGCGGCCGGGCTGATCCGGATGGGCCCCCTGCGTCCCGGTCACCGTGGGGAGCCCGCCGGGCCGGCCGGCAACCGGCGCCACACCACGGCGTCGTCCGCCACCTGTTCCCGGACCAGCCCGGGCACGGCGTCCAGCGCGGCGACCAGCGACGGTGCCGCGCCCGCGGCGGGGACGACGACAGCGCCCACAGCCAACGCCGTAAGCCCGCCGGCGGCCGTTGCACGCCCGGTGACAAGATCCGCGACGACCACCCCGACCGCCGCGCCACCAGCCGCGGACATCGCGCCGAAGGTGATGTCCAGGCGTGGGCCGCGGGCGTCCGTGAGCGTGTAGCCGATCGGCGCGTCCCGCGCCGGCTGACGCAGTATCAGCACGCGGGCGTCCGGCCCGGACAGCTGTGCCGCCGCGAGCGCGGAAACCACCATCCCGCCCGTGCGGGCGGCGGCGCCGGCCGCCACCTGGCCGGCATCGGCGACCATGAGCGCGCCGGTGAACGGGCTGGCCGCGACCGCCCCACCGAGGGACAGCGCCGTGACGTGCCGCCAGCCGGGCCGGTGACGGCGGAGCATCCCCCGTACTCCTGTCACTGAGAGTGCGCAAGCCGCCAACATGCCGGTGACGGCGACGGCGAGCTGCGCGGCGGCGGGCTCCCCGGCGCGTCCGGCAACACCCAGGTAGCTCTCGACGGCCGCGCCGGCCAGGCCGACGGCGACCACGCCCCATGCCGCGAGCGCCGGCCCGCGGGTCTCGGCCCGCACGGCCCCGGCCGCGCCGGCGAGCGCGACCGGTACCAGTACCGCCGCGAGGCCGGCCACATGCCCGCCGGACAGCCCGGCGGGCGGCCCGGCCGCTGACATGGCCGCTCCCAGCCAGTCCGGCAACGCGTCGGCCATGGCGCCGGTGACGTCCCGGCCACCCGCGCCTGTCCCGGGCAGGGCGCCCGGGACTTCGACGGCCGCGCCGACGAGCCGCCGCCACCCGGGGAGCAGGTCACGCCATGGCCACCACGGCAGGCTGCCGGCGACGGCCACGGCGAGCACCTGCGCCAGCCGGTGTGGCCGGTGCGGCCTGCGCAGCAGCACGACCGCGCCCGTAAGCCCGACGACGGCGGACAGCAGCAGTGCCGGCGCGCAGGCAACCACGGCGAGCAACCGCAGTGCGAGCCGGCGGGCCGTGGGCCAGGTGGCGCGGCCTGTGCCCGGCTGCGTCACCAACGCGGCCGCGGCGGTGAGCAGGCCGGGGAGCAGCACGAGCGCGAACACCACGTCGACCCGGGCCGCGGCAACCGCCCAGCTCATCGGCGGGGACAGCGCGTAGCCGGCCGCGACGATGACCCGGACCGGCGTGCGCGGCGGACGCGGTCCGCCGGCACCGGACGCCCCACCGCCGGAGACCGCCTGGACGGCACCACCACTGGGGACACCGTCACCGGGGACGGCCCTGCCGGCAACAGCCCTGCCGGAAGCGGTATGCGCAGAACCGGTACGGGCAGGGACGGTACGGGCGGGGCCCAGGTGACCGCAGGCGGCGTAGGCGGCAAGAGCGGCCAGCGCCGGTCCGCCCAGCAGGACGATATCGGCCGCCAGCCACGGCCTGCCACCCAGCACGGTCGCGAGGACGGCCAGCGGCAGCAGCCACAGCCCGGTGTCCGTCGGCCCGGACACCACGGAGCCGGCGGACACCGCGCCGGCGGCACCGCCAGGCCATCCGGCCAGGGCGACCGACCACAGATCCCGGGCGCCGTCGGGTAACGGCAGCGACACACCCGTGCCGGGTATCCGGCAGGCGGCCGTTCCCGGCCCCCATCCCGGCCCGAGCATGAAACGGGCCGCTATGAGGCTCACGACGGCCAACGCCCCGGCAAGCGCCAGGGCTGGACGCTGCGCCCAGACCGGTGGCCCGCCGCGCCCACGACGGCGGGCAGGCGCACGCGGGATGAGAGCGGCAAAGGTACGCAGGAACGTCCGGACCGCACCCAGCGGCCCGCCCCGGGCCGCTAGCAGCGTGCGCAGCCTCCGGGCGGGCACCCGCGCGGACACCGCCCGGCGACGGCGCGCCCGCCACAGCCAGCCGGGACGGCCCATCACCGTGGCGGCCGCGGCGACCTCGTCCAGTCCCTGGCGGGGCTGGCCGACGGCGGCCAGCGCGGCGCCACGCACCAGCGCCGCCGGCACGAGCCCAAGCCATGCCGGTACCAGCGGGCCGGCCGAGATGTTGGCCATCCGGACCCGCAGCTCTTCCCGCCGCAGGTCACGATAGCTGCCATGGCCACGGTGGCTGTCCTGCCCACGGTGGCCGGCACGTCCGCCGGGCCGCTGCCCGCGGGCCGGGACACGGTGGCCGCCGGGGCGGGCAGCGTGGATCACCGCGGGTGGGACGACCACCACCCGCATCCCCGCGCGCCAGACCCGCCAACAGAAGTCGAGGCCGGCAGCGGCGCGCAGCCGCGGATCGAACCCGCCGAGCCGCCGCCACGCCGGCCCGCGCACGAGCGCGCCCGCGTCCGAGACCGCCAGGACGTCCCGGACGGCGTCGTGCTGGCCGGCGTCGATCTCACCGGGGCCGATGCCGGTCACCCGGCGCCCGGCGCTGTCCACGGTGGCTCCGGCTTCGACGATCAGCTTCGGGTCGGCCCAGTCAAGCACTTTCGGGCCGAGCACGGCGGCGCTGGGATCCAGCGCCGCATAGGTCAGCAGCCGCTCCAGCGTGTCCAGGGCCGGTACCGAGTCGTGGCGCAGCAGCCAGAGGAAGTCCGGTGTGCCGGTGGCCTGGCCTGTCCGATCCGGCCTGTTTGCCTGGCCTGTCCGGCTCGCCAGCGCCGCGGCCACGGCCGCCCCGTAGCCGGTGCCCGGCGGCATGGTGCGGATCAACACCTGCGGGCTGTCCGGGATCCGCGCCCGGCGGGCCGCGGGCCCGCCGCTGACGTCCACCACGACGACATGGTCGGGCCGGCGGGTCTGCTGGCCGAGCGCACGCAGCGTCCGTGCCAGGCCCGGGCCTGTCGCGGCGTCCGGAGCAGCATGATCGGAACGTTCTCGACCGGCCCTGCCCCGGCCCTGGTCGGCGGCCACCACGATCGCGACGACTTCGACCCTGCCGTACCCGTCTACGGCCTGCCCGCCGACCGCGGGCCCACTGGCGAGGCTGCCCGGGTCGCCGGTGTCGGCGACCGGACGCTCGGCAGATGGCGGTGACGGCCCGGTGGCGGTCACGCGGCCGATGCCCGCCTACCGGCTTCCCGGCAGGGCTCGAGCGTCGAGGATCGGTGTGCGGGCCCCGAATCCGGTGAGCGGATCGGAAACATGATCGCCCCGACGTCGGCGGCCCGGCCGAGTCCGGTGGGTATCAGGCGCCGCCCGCACGATCGATGATCCATCGGATGCGGACGAAGGTCCATCGGATGCGGTCTAGACCGCCTGCCGACGCAGCCGGCGTCGCTCCCGCTCAGACATCCCGCCCCAGATACCGAACCGTTCGTCCTTTTCGAGCGCGTACTCCAGGCATTCGCTGCGGACCTCGCATCCCGAGCAGATGCGCTTGGCCTCGCGGGTCGATCCACCCTTCTCCGGGAAGAACGCCTCCGGGTCGGTCTGGGCGCACAGCGCGCGCTCCTGCCACTCCGGCGGATCCGCAAAGATGTCGTCGATACCGAGAGTGATGACGTTGGCCAGACCCGTGCCGCGTGACTCTCCGGCTGCCGCGCCACCGGCCAGCGCGTCACCGGTCACCGTGTCACCGGTCACCGTGTCACCGGTCACCGTGCCACCGGCCCGCGACCGGCCGGCAGATGACCTTACCGATATCGATTCAGTGAATTCATCTTCTTCTTTGTCGTCGTTGCCATCATCGTGAAAGTCAATATCAAAATTGACGTCGAACTCGGCGGTGGTCAGCTCCCGACCCTCGCGGCGGCCGGGATCCGGCCGCCCGGCCCACTCGGTGGCCGTGGGCTGCGCGGGCAGCCCGGCACGTGACCGGTGTGTTTCGGCGAGGACGATGTGGACGCCCGCGTCGGTGCGTTCCATGTGGACTCCTCCAGACCCGTCGCGGTGCGGTCGGCCACCCCCCGGGCGCCGGCGCGCAGGTGACTGGTGTCCACACCGGCTGGGTGGGCGCTTTACCGCACCTTCCCCACCGGCGGGGGAAATGACACGCCGGTAATTACACGCGCCGAAGACCGCCGCGTCAACCCCACCAGCGCAACATCCTCTACAACCAGCGATCAAACAATAGCTCACGGTAGCAGGACGCTGTTACAGAGGGTCCCCGTCCAGCGCACTGAGCGATATGCGAGAAGTCCCCGAGAGCTCTGACCAGGCCATCTTACCCTCCGAAATCAGATAAAGTTGCCACGAACTGTCCTTCTTGTGACATCTCCTCCTATCCGCTGGACTTCCACTTTCGCGGATATCCATCCGAACAGTGACAACGAACATCGGTGGTTGTCGGAGCCGCACCGGCGCCTGGCACAACCGCGATCAACCCGATGAACGGGTACCGCCGGAACGTCGATCAGGGCGCCGCCTGGCATCCACCCACCGTCCATCCTGACGGGCGGGCAGGAGCGGCTGACAGGCGGGATCGGCTGACGGGCAAGCAGAACCAGCCCGTCACGCGATGGCACTTCCACCAGTCGCGATCCAGCGGAAGTGATCCGGTGGGAGCCCGGCGGAAGTATTGTCCAGCGGAATCACCGACCGGGGTGCCACCGGGACGAAAGTCAGGACTTCGGACCCGGTCAGGAGACGATCGGCAGGGCCCTCCGCACGGCTCCGTCGCCGCCAGGAGAGCGATCCCGGCCCGCGCCGGTCCCCCTGGCGGGGATTCGCACACCGGAGCGATCATCACTCTGCGTATCCGCTCCGCCGTCCTGGCGGGCAGCGGCCAGCCGCTCCGCCGGGACCCGACCGTAGGTCGTCGTCCGCTGCCGCGCCGACCGTCCCGCGGCCCGGGCCAGCGCCTCCAGCTCCGCGACGGAACGGGCCGACCCGTGCTGGGAGCCGGCCATCCGGCTGATGGTCTCCTCCATGAGCGTGCCGCCGACGTCGTTGACCCCGCCGCGCAGGACCTGCTCACAACCGTCCGGGCCGAGCTTCACCCAGGAGCACTGGATGTTGTCGATCGCGCCGTGCAGGAGCAGCCGGGCCATCGCGTGCACCGCCCGGTTCTCCTGCACGGTGGGGCCGGGCCGGGCCACGCCGGCCAGATAGATCGGCGAGCTGTGGTGGACGAACGGCAGCGCCACGAACTCGGTGAACCCGCCGGTGGACTCCTGGATGCGGCGCAGCAGCCGCAGGTGGGCCACCCAGTGCGCCGGGGTGTCCACATGCCCGTACATCATCGTGGCGGACGACCGCAGGCCCACCTGGTGCGCGGTCGTGATGATCTCCACCCAGGCCGAGGCCGGCAGCTTGCCCTTGGTGAGCACCCAGCGGACGTCGTCGTCGAGGATCTCGGCGGCCGTCCCCGGGACCGAGTCGACGCCGGCCTCGCGGGCCGCGGTCAGCCAGTCCCGGATGGACAGGCCGGTCCGGTTGACGCCGTTGACGACCTCCATCGGGGAGTAGGCGTGCAGGTGTATGCCCGGGACCCGGCTCCTGATCTCGCGGGCCAGGTCGAAGTAGGCGGTCCCGGGCAGGTCCGGGTGGATGCCGCCCTGCATGCATATCTCGGTGGCGCCGGCCGCCCACGCCGCCTCGGCCCGGGTACCGACCTCCTGTTGGGAGAGCGTGTAGGCGTCGGCGTCGCCCCGCCGCTGCGCGAACGCGCAGAACCGGCACCCGGTGTAGCAGACGTTCGTGAAGTTGATGTTCCGATTGACGATGTAGGTGACGTCGTCGCCGACGGCGTCGCGCCGCAGGTCGTCCGCAAGCCGGCAGAGCTCCTCGAGCGCGGGGCCGGCCGCGCCGAACAGGATCAGGGCGTCCGCGTCGCTGATGCCCGCCGGATCGTCGGCGGCGCGCCGCAGCGCGGCCCTCATCTCGCCGTCGAGGCGCGGCGACGCGGCGGCGGTAGCCACGGCCGGCGAGTCACCACCGGGCACAGCGCCGCCTTGCGCGGCGCCACCGGGCACAGCGCCGCCGGGTATGGCGCGGGCTCCCGTGCCGACCACTCCGTCCGCGCCGGTGCCCGCGGCGCTGACCTGCGCGCGCAGGACGTCCCAGTCGCCGTAGACCGAGGCGAAGTCCGCCCGGCGGTCGGTACGGCGGCCGGAGACGTCGATGGCCGCCTGCAGGTCGACCCGGCCGCTGTCGGCGAGCCCGCCGTCCGGCTCCTGCCAGGGGCGGCCCGCCGCGGCCGCTCCCGCGCGCAGCAGGCCGTCCGGACCGCTCAGCGCGGCCACATGCGGGCGTAGCCTGGGGTCCAGCCACGGTTCGTCCAGGTAGGGCGGGTAGGCGGTCAGCCGGGGCCGCAACGTCAGGCCAGCCGCCACGGTGGCCGTGGCCAGGGCTGTCACCGCCGGCCAGGGGCGTTCCGGGTTGACGTGGTCCGGTGTCACCGGTGACACCCCGCCCCAGTCGTCGATGCCGGCGGCCAGCAGCAGCGCGCACTCGTCCGGGTCGACCAGGTTCGGCGGCGCCTGCAGCCGCAGGGACGGGCCGAGCACCAGCCGGGCGACGGCGACCGCCGCGGCGAGTTCCTCGGCGCCGACATCGGGCGCGCCCCGCATCGCCGTGTCGTCCTTGGCCCGGAAGTTCTGGACGATCACCTCCTGGATACCGCCGTAACGGCGGGCCACCGCTCTGATCGCGAACAGCGTCTCGGCGCGTTCCAGGTAGGTCTCGCCGATGCCGAGCAGCAGGCCGGTGGTGAACGGCACCGACAGCCGGCCGGCGTCCTCCAGCACCCGCAGCCGGCGGGCCGGCTCCTTGTCGGGCGAGCCATAGTGCGGGCTGCCCGGGGTGGACCACAGCCGGGTCGCGGTCGTCTCCAGCATCATGCCCATGGACGGCGCGACCGGCTTGAGCCGGGCCAGCTCCTGCCAGGACAGCACCCCGGGGTTCAGGTGCGGCAGCAGCCCGGTCTCCTCCAGGACGGCGATGGCCGCCGCCCGCAGATAGCCGAGGGTGGAGTCGTAGCCATGGCTGTCCAGCCACTGGCGCGCCGCCGGCCAGCGGTCCTCCGGACGATCGCCCAGGGTGAACAGCGCTTCCGCGCAGCCCGCCGCCGCGCCGCTGCGGGCGATCTCGACGACCTCGTCCAGGCTCAGGTAGGGCGCGGGCAGCCGGTGCGGGACGGTCGCGAACGTGCAGTAGTGGCACCTGTCCCGGCACAGCCGGGTGAGGGGGATGAACACCTTCGGCGAATAGGTGATCGTGCCCGGCCGCCCGGCCGAGCGCAGGCCGGCGTCGCGCACCCGCGCCGCCGACGCGGACAGGTCGACGAGATCGCCCCCGCGGGCGGTCATCAGCACGGCCGCCTCCACCGCGTCGAGCGGCACGCCGTCGCGGGCCCGGCGCAGCGCGCGCCGCAGCGCCGGGCCCGCGGGAGCCAGGCCGGCTTCGGCGCCGGTGGTCGCTCGGTCACGCGGTTCACGACCCGGCTGGACGGCAGTCCGTACCGGCCGGGCGGCCGTCTGTCCGGTCTGCCGTGTCACCGGCGGCGTGGCATCGCTGTCCGTGGCCCGGGACGGGCCCTGCGCGGGCTCCCGCGATCTCGTCATCTACCCATCCGAATCCCAGCGATCAGCTATCGGGCGAAGCCGCCAGCAGCACGATCATGTTCTTCGCACCGGCGACGGCCATCGCATCCGGGCGCATCCGGGCACCCATACGGACACCTCTGTCGGACACGTCCGGGCACCTCCGGGCCTCCTCGAGCCGAAGGTGGCAGGACCATGCTCCGCGCGCCGCCGGCGGCCGGCATCTTCGAGGAGCCCGTGTTCGGGGATCCCGAAGGCCGACAGCAACGCGATCATGCTTTTCACGCCCGGGCGGCGGTGGCATCCGGCCACGCCGCCAGGGTCACCGCGACGATCCGGCCGACTGCCGCCGGTTGGCTGTCACCAGGGCCCGAAGGGCGCCTGTAGTCACGGACAGTCAACGGCAGGCCGATCATGCTTTGTGCGCGGCCGGCTCCGAACGCCGCTTCGCGAGCCCGGGCGGCCCGGGCTGTGCCCGCGGGATGCCGGTCGACGTGAGCGCCTCCGCGCGGTCGAACATCCCCCGGGCACGACACAGACCTCGGGCCGACAGGTGGTGTCAGCGGGTCAGGTGGTGATGGCGCGCAGCCGGCTGGCAACACCAAGAATGTTGTACGTCCGGGTACGGGCGACGAGCCGGTCGCAGCTGCGGGCCCCGGGGTCGCCCGGCGGCGCCGGGGACCTGCCCGCGCTACGGCGTACCTGCGAACGCCTGGCTGCCTCGACCTGTGGATGGCGCGCGTCGGCCAGCGCCCGGGCCAGCGTAGCCGTGAGGGCGTCGAGGCTGTGGCGCATCACGGGCGGCTTCGACTGGGACATGAATCGTCCTTTCCGGTTACGGCACACATGCCGGTGGTACATCCAGTCTCCCCATCCTCTCTAAGCAGAATCAAGAGATACGACACATCCAATGCGATCCGCCATCTTTTCAAGATCACAACTCGGAGCGACAGGACGGACCGGACAAAAAACGACCTTGACGGGTGGATACACCGATAACGGACGACAACCACCGTTGACATCCATCACGTGTCGCCGGTCCGGGTACCTTCCACGCACCGATGACGGCGACGGTCGTTAGGCTGATCAGGTGCCGCGTAACCGTCAGGAGGTCCCACGCGAGGAGCGAATAGACGCGCTGCTGGCCGTCGCCGAGCAACAGTTCCTCGCCCGCGGCTTCGCCGCCACCTCCGTCGCCGAAATCGCCCGGGCAGCGGGCATCGAGCCAGGCTCCGTCTACTGGTATTTCCGGTCGAAGGACCACGCCTTCGCCGCCGTCCTCAACCGGTTGCTCGACGGTGAGGTCGACCGCATCGAGGTGCTCGACGGTGATCCGGCGCAGAAGCTGTTCGCGGCCCTGGATTCGGTCGAACGCCGGCGTTCCCTGCATCCCTGTGTGGCCGAACGCGCACCGCACTCCCCGACGGTGATGGAGTACCACGAACGGCTGCACTCCTGGCTGCACGATCTGGCGATGGCCACGGTCGCCGACCATGTCGACGAAACGGAACAGGACATCGCCGCGGACGCGGTCGTGGCCACCATCGAAGGCGGGCTGGCCGACCCCGCTCCGACGCGGCCGACCAGCAGCCTGGTGCGCTATCTGCTGGCCGCGTTCGCCACCCACCACCCCGCGGCCGGAGCCGACAGCACCCCCCTGTCCCAGCCGGCGAGCGCGCAGCCGTAGGTTTTTGTCAGGCTTCGTGAGTTCCCCGAGTCCCAGCGCCTGACAGCCACGGGGAACCGGCGGCCCTGGAACGCGGCCGCGGTACCCACGGCGGCCGGCTCGGCCGTCACCGGTGACAGCATGCGGATAGGGTCGAACGGTGACACAGGCACGGGACGCGAGGGCACGGGACGCGAGGGCACGGGACGCGAGGGCACGGGACGCGAGGGCACGGTGAGGATCACAGCGCTCGCGGGCGGCATCGGGGGATCCCGTTTCCTGCTCGGTGTGCGGGCCGCGTTACCCGACGCCGACATCACGGTGATCGGCAACACCGGTGACGACATCACCCTGCACGGCCTGCGTATCTGCCCCGACCTCGACACGGTCATGTACACCCTCGGCGGGGGGATCTCCACCGAGCGGGGCTGGGGCCGGCACGAGGAGACGTTCACCGTGGCCGAAGAGCTGGCAGCCTACGGCGTCGGCCCGGCCTGGTTCGGGCTCGGCGACCGCGACCTCGCCACCCATCTCGTCCGCACCCAGATGCTCGCCGCCGGCTATTCGCTCACCGACGTGACCGCGGCGCTGTGCCAGCGGTGGCAACCGGGGCTGCGTCTGCTGCCGATGAGCGACGACCGGGTCGAGACACATGTGGTCGTCGACACCGAGCAGGGGCGGCGGGCCGTGCACTTCCAGGAGTGGTGGCTGCGGATGCGCGCCGCCACCCCGGCCCAGGAGATCATCTCGGTCGGGGCCGAGCAGGCGCGGCCGGCGCCGGGGGTGCTCGACGCGCTCGCGGACGCCGACGTCGTGCTGCTCCCGCCGTCGAACCCGGTGGTGTCCATCGGGTCGATCCTCGCCGTGCCGGGGCTGCGGGCAGCGCTGGTCGCGACACCCGCGCCCGTCGTCGGGGTGTCCCCGATCATCGGCGGGGCCCCGGTACGCGGCATGGCGGACGCCTGCCTGCGCGCGATCGGTGTGGCCACCACCGCGGCCGCGGTCGGCGCCCACTACGGCGCCCGCGGCACCCCCACCACGGGCGGGAGCAGCGGCGGCGGCACCGACGTCGTGAGCGCCGACGGCGGCGGAGGCACCGGCGTCGGCGAGGGCGGCACCGGCGCGGCCGTCGGCGGGGGGATCCTCGACGGCTGGCTGGTCGACACCGCCGACACCGGCACGCAGGTGCCCGGCGTCACGGTGAAGGCCCGGCCGCTGCTGATGACGGACATCGACGCGACCGTCGAGATCGTCCGCGCGGCCCTGGATCTCGCCGGTGTCTGAGTCACTGTCCGTCACCGCCATCGCGGGAATCGGCGAGATACACGCGGGCGACGACCTCACAGCAGTCATCGCAGCCGCGCTCACCACCCAGAATGTCACGTTACGCGACGACGACATCCTCGTCGTCACCTCGAAGATCGCCTCGAAGGCCGAGGGGCGACTGGTCCCGGCGGGCGCCGACCGGGAGGCCGCGCGACTGGCCGCCGTCGAGGCCGAGACCGTCCGCGAGGTCGCCGCCCGAGGGCCGACCCGCATCGTCGAGACCCGGCACGGGTTCGTGCTCGCCAATGCCGGGGTGGACGCGTCGAACGTCCGCAAGGACGAGATCGCCCTGCTGCCGCTCGACCCGGACGCGAGCGCGCGGGCCCTGGTCGACGGCCTGCGGGCCCGTCTGGGCGTGTCCGTGGGCGTCGTCGTCAGCGACACCGCCGGCCGGCCGTGGCGGGCCGGCCTGACCGACCACGCGATCGGTGTCGCGGGGCTGGCCGCGCTGCGCAGCCACATCGGCGACGTCGACCCGTACGGCAACGAGCTGGGCATGACCGAGATCGCCGAGGCGGACGAACTGGCTGCCGCGGCCGACCTGGTCAAACGGAAGCTCTCCGGGGTGCCGGTGGCGCTCGTGCGCGGTTTCCGCGCGCGCGCCGACGACGGCCGGGGGGCTCGGGCGCTGGTCCGCCCGGCGGGCGAGGACATGTTCCGGCTCGGCACCGCCGAGGCCCGGCGCTCGGCGGTCACCGCCCGGCGGACGGTCCGCGAGTTCAGCGACGCGCCCGTGGATCCGCGGGCGCTCCAGCGCGCCTTCGCCGCCGCCGTGACCGCCCCGGCCCCGCACCACACGACCCCGTGGCGGTTCGTGCTCGTCGCCGACGCCCGCGACGAGCTGCTGACACGGATGGCCGAAGCATGGGCTGCGGACCTGCGCGCGGACGGCTTCGACCCGGCCGCGGTCACCCGCCGGCTGGGGCGTGGCGACGTCCTGCGCCGGGCGCCCGTCCTGGTCGTGCCCTGCCTGGTCACCGACGGCGCCCACTGCTATCCCGACCGCCGGCGGGCCGCCGCCGAGGAGCGGATGTTCCTGGTCGCGATGGGGGCCGGCGTGCAGAACATGCTGGTCTGCCTGGCCGCGGAGGGCCTGGGGTCGTGCTGGGTGTCGAGCACCCTGTTCTGCCCGGACGTGGTCCGCGAGGTGCTGCGGCTGCCGGCGGACTGGCAGCCCATGGGCGCGGTGGGGATCGGCCATCCGGCGCGTCCGCCCGAGCCACGCCCGCCCCGGGACGTCACGCCGTTCGTCGTCACCAGGTGAGCCGGGTCACGTGGCCTGCGCCGGGTGAGCGGATCAGCTGACCAGGAGCGGGTGACCAGGAGCGCACCCTGTGACCCGGATCCCGTAACCGGAACCTCGTGGCCAGGACGGGGTGCGGCATGATATTCGGACCTTCGTAGGATGGGGCGCCGTGGGCAAAAAGAACGCGGAACGCAACGCACGGCTGGAGGCGCTCCGGCGCGAACAACGGCGCCAGGAGCGGCGCCGTTCCTGGCTGCTCTACGGTTCCGCCGGTGTCGTCCTGCTCGCTGTCCTCGCCGGCATCATCATCTATGCCGTATCCGACAACCAGTCGAAGAACGAAACCCGCAAGGTCGGCTATGTCGCGGCGGCGAGCGACGCCGCGGCGGCGGCCGGGTGCACCGGGGTCGTCAACGACGCGTCACGCGGCAACACCCATATCGCGGCGAACGAGACCGTCAACTACGACGTGGCCCCGCCGTCGTCCGGTAACCATGACGCCGACCCGCTGCCGGACGCCTACCGCTTCTACGAGCGCATCCCGAAACTGCGGATCGAACGTGCCGTGCACAATCTCGAACACGGCTTCGTCATCGGCTGGTACGACCCGAAACTCCCCGACGACCAGGTCACGGCGCTGCGTGCGGCTGCTGAGAACGCCGGTGAGCGGTTCATCGCGGTGCCCTGGGAACGCGGCGACTTCCCCGAGGACAAGCACTTCGTCCTTACCGCCTGGGACCGCACCCAGCGTTGCGCGACCGTCTCCGAGAGCGCCATCAAGGAGTTCGTGTCCGCCTATGCCAACCCGGACCCCGCCGGCGCGGCCTGGGACTCCCCCACCGCCGCCGAGTCGGGTGCCTCCGGCGGGAGCCTCAACCTCAGCCCGACGATCGCGGGCACGGTGGCCGCGCTGACCGCGCAGGCGCAGGCGCAGGCCACGCCGGGCGGGACGACTCCCGCGCCGGGGACGTCCGCCGCGCCCGATTCCACAGTGCCGCGCTGAGCGCTTCGGCGCTGAGGGCTTCGGGCAGGCCGCGGGGCGCGCGCCCCGGCCAGGAGACGAACGGGAAGGGCCGGGTGGACGCCGCCAGCCGGCCCGCCCCGGCCGGTCAGACGCAGTCGGTCAGACGCGGTCGGAGCTGAAACGGATCGCGCCCGCGGTCAGCACCGCGTCGGGGAAGACGCGGGCGCCGGCCCGCAGTTCGTTGCCGGCCCCGATCCGTGCGCGGTCACCGATGACCACCCCGTCCAGCGACACCCTGTTCCCGACGACCGCGCCGGCGCCCACCACCGAGGTGCGCACGGTCGCGCCCTCACCGATCACCGCGCCGTCGAAGAGCACCGCGCCGTCGACGGTGGCGCCGGCACCCACCACCGCGCCGGCGCCCACCACCGCGCCCCCGCCGATCTTGGCGTCGACGGCGACGGAGGCGCCTGGCAGCACCAGCCAGTCACCCACCGGCCCTGGCAGCGCCGAGGAGGCGATCCGTCCGGTCACCAGATCCCGGGAGCCCCGGACGAACGCGTCGGGTGTGCCCAGGTCCAGCCAGTAGGTGCTGTCGATGTAGCCGACCACCAGGAAACCGGCGTCCAGCAGACCGGGGAAGGTCTCCCGCTCGACCGAGACCGGACGCCCCACCGGAATGCTGTCGATCACCGACCGGCGGAACACGTAGCAGCCCGCGTTGATCCGGTTGGTCGGCGGGTCGGGTGTCTTCTCCAGGAACTGGGTGACCCGGCCGTCCGCGTCGGTGGAGACGACACCGAACGCCCGCGGGTCGTCGACCTCGGTCAGGTGCAGGGTGACGGCCGCGTCGGCCTGGCAGTGGCGCCGCACCAGCGCGGCGATGTCCAGCCCGGAGAGGATGTCGCCGTTGAAGACGACCACCGGGTCGTCCGGGCCGCCGCGCAGTCTCGACGCGACGTTGCGGATCCCGCCGCCGGTCCCGAGCGGCTCGGCCTCGGTGACGTACTCCAACTCCAGCCCGTGGGCGGAGCCGTCCCCGAAATACTCCTCGAACACCTCGGCCCGGTACGAGGTCGCGAGAACGACCCGGGTGATCCCCGCGTCCCGGGCGCGGGCGAGCATGTGGGCGGTCACCGGCACCCCGGCGACCGGAAGCATCGGTTTCGGTGCCGACATCGTCAACGGGCGCAGCCGGCTGCCCTGCCCCCCGACCAGCATCACAGCGTCCATGGCGGGTCAGTTTCGCAGAGGCGACACCGTCTGGTGCACGATGTTCGCGTATTTCGGTGACGTCGCGTCGCGGACACCCAGCTGTGAGAGCCGGCCAGCCGGCCGCGCGGTGTGCCGGAGTGCGCTGCCCGGCACTTCTGGCGATGCTGAAAGGGTGGTACGCCCGTCTGATCGCAGCTGTCGGCTCCTGCACGACGGCACCCTGTCGGGTGCCGAGACCGCTCTGGCCGGGCTGGCCCAGGGCTGGGAGCCGGGCTTCGCCGCCGCCCGCACCGACGACGGGACCGCCACGCTGGCGGTGTGGCTCGCCTGGCAGGCGCACGAACCGCCGATCGCCGACGTGATACCGGTGCTGGCCAACCTGGGCCTGCGCGCGCGGACCCACCGCTGCCTGCCGAGCCGTCCGGGCCCGGACGGGGGCATGGCCACCCTGGATGAGTACCACATGATCGTCTCCCCGGAGCTGGCGGAGGCGGCGCTGAAGCAGATGGACGGGCTGCGCGACATCCTCAGCGGTCTCGCGCTCGGGGACGTCGACAGCGACAGCCTGGACTCGCTGGTGCTCACCGCCGGGCTCACCGCCCGTGAGGTGCGGCTGCTGCGGACGCTGTTCCGTTACCTGCGCCTGGCCGGGACGTCGCTGGGTGGGCGCTACGCCCACCGCGTCCTGATCGCCCACCCGTCCTACGCGCACGATCTGGTGGCCCTCTTCCACGCCCGGATGGATCCGTTGCGGGCGAATCCGGACAACGCCGAACGGCTGCACGCCGCGCTGGAGGACGCGCTCGGGTGGGTGACGGGCATCAACGACGACACCGTGCTGCGCAGGCTGCGCGACGTCGTCCTCGCGATCGTCCGGACGACGTTCTACCCGACGCCCGACTCGGCGCCGGAGCGGATCCAGCTCCAGCGGACGCTGCCCGACCGGCCGGCGGGAGCCGGCCACGCGCCCTCCGAACAGAGCGAGCCGGCCGGGCCGGCCGGGTCAGCCGGGTCAGCGGTCCACGCCGGGTACGGCCACGGGTACGAGATCGGCGGCGGCGCCGGGGATGCGCTGGCCTTCAAGCTCGCCCCGGCCGGGCTGCCGTGGCTGCCCCGGCCGCTGCCGGAGGCCGAGACCTTCGTCAGCTCCCCCCGGTTCGACGCGGTGCACCTGCGCGGCGCCCTGCTGGCCCGCGGCGGTATCCGCTGGTCCGACCGTCAGGAGGACCTGCGGACCGAGATCCTCGGTCTGATGAAGGCCCAGCGGGTCAAGAACGCCGTCATCGTGCCGGACGGGGCCAAGGGCGGGTTCGTGCTGCGCCGCCCGCCGGCAGACCCGGGGCGGCTCGCCCGGCTGGCCGAGTCCTGCTACACGCGGTTCATGGAGGCGCTGCTGGCCCTCGTCGACAACCGGGCCGACGGCGAGACGCACGGCCGGGCGGGGATGGTCTGCCACTACGGGTCCGACACCTATCTGGTCGTCGCCGCCGACAAGGGCACGGCCCGCTTCTCCGACCTGGCCAACCAGGTGGCGGCGGCGAACGGCTACTGGCTCGGCGACGCGTTCGCCTCCGGCGGCCGCAGCGGATACGACCACAAGGCGCTGGGCATCACCGCCCGCGGCGTGTGGGAGTCGGTGCGTCGGCACTTCGCCGAGCTCGGCGTCGACGCCGACCGCGAGCCCCTGACCGTCGTCGGCATCGGTGACATGTCCGGCGACGTCTTCGGCAACGGGATGCTGCTCTCCCGCCATCTGCGGCTGGTGGCCGCCTTCGACCACCGGCACATCTTCCTCGACCCCGACCCCGACCCGGCCCGGTCGTTCGAGGAGCGCCGCCGGCTGGCGTCGCTGCCGTCGAGCAGCTGGGACGACTACGACCGCGGCCTGCTGTCGGCCGGCGGGGGCGTTTTCCCGCTGTCGTCCAAGCGGATCGAACTGACCGAGCCGGTCCGGGAGCTGCTCGGTGTCGGCGACGACACGCTGCCCGCCGACGCCCTGGTCCGGGCGATCCTGCGCGCACCGGTCGACCTGCTGTGGAACGGTGGCGTGGGCACCTGGGTGAAGGCCAGCGGGCAGGAGCACGCCTCGGTCGGGGACAAGGCCCGCGACGGGATGCGGGTCGACGCCCGGCAGCTGCGCTGCCGGGTCGTGGCCGAGGGCGGCAACCTCGGCCTCACCGACGCCGCCCGGGTCGAGTTCGCCCTGCGCGGCGGACGGTGCAACACCGACTTCGTGGACAACTCTGGCGGCGTCGACTGCTCCGACCGCGAGGTCAACATCAAGATCGGTCTTGAGCTGGCGATCGGGGCGGGTGCGATCGACCGGGCCGAACGCGAGCGGCTGCTGGCGGCCGCCACCGGCGACGTCGTGCGGGCGGTCCTGACCGACTGTGCCCGCCAGGCCCTGGCGCTGAGCGCGGCGGAACGCCACGTCGTGACCTCGGCGGACGGGCTGTCGAGGTTCGTCGAGCACCTGGTCGACACCGGCGAGATCGACCTGGACGTCGAGACCCTGCCGGACGCCGAGGAGCTGACCGCCCGGGTCGCCGCGGGACGCACGTACACCCGGCCGGAGATCGCCATCCTGCACGCCTACGCCAAACGGACGGTGGCCCACGCGCTGCTGGACTCGCCCCTGCCCGACGACCCGGCGTTCGTACCCGTCCTGGACGCCTACCTGCCGGTGTCCCTGCGGCCGGTGCTGCACGCGCACTTCGACCGCCACCCGCTGCGACGGGAGATCGTCGCGTCCCAGCTCACCAACTCGATCATCGACCGGGTCGGCGCCGGATTCCTGCACCGCCTGCGGGAACTGACCGGCGCGGACACGGTCCAGGGGGCGCGAGCGTTCGCCATCACCGGCAGCCTGCTCGGCCTCACCGACATCTGGGAGGCGCTCGACACGCACTGCCTCGGCGGAGATCTCAGTGGCGGCGGCCCCAGCGGCGGCATCAGTGGCGGCTCTGGCGGAAGCCCCGGTGACGGCTCCGCCGAGGGCAGCCGTTCACGCCCGGCCGTGGGTTCCAGCGATCCGTCCGCCGAGGCCCTGCTGCACTGCCACTTCGTCCAGGAGGAGGCCGCGCTGTGGCTGCTGCGCTCCCGCCGGTCACTGCTGGACATCACGGCCGAGACCACCCGTTACGCCGAGGGGGTGGCCGAGGTCGCCGCGGCGCTGCCCACCGTGCTCGCCACTGTGGGCAGCGACCAGGAGCTGACCGCCGTCCTGCGGTTCGCCGAACAGCTCTACGAACGCGGCCTGCCTGCCCCGCTGGCCGAGCGCGTCGCCTGGCTGGACGCGATGAGCCCGGCGCTGGACGTCGTCGACGTCGCACTACGTAACGATCTTGAGCCGAGTGACGTGCTGCACGTCCACACCGCCATCGGGACGAGGCTGGGGCTCGGCAAGCTGGGCCTGGCGCACCTGATCGGCCGTGGCGCGCAGCCGCCCGGCCAGTCACGCTGGGAACACATGGCCGCCGCGGCGCTGCGGGCGGATGTCGCCCGGGCCCGCTCGGCACTGACCGAGGCCGCCATGTCGGCTCCCGAGTTCGACCCGGACGCGGCCATCGAGCGGATCACCACCGGCGCCCGGGCGGACCGGGTACGCGCCATCGTCGAGGAGGCCGCGGCGGCTCCCCGCCTCACCAGCGCCATGATCTCCGTCGTGGCCAGCCGCCTGAACGAGCTCGTCCCAGGCCGCTGAGCCCCCCGACCACCACATGTCATGATCGTAGTCGGCGAGAGCCCACGCGGATTGAAGGACTAACCTCATGGTTGCGATGGCTACCGCCCCAGGAGAGGACAGGAGCCAGTGAGTGTCGCCTACGACTATGGCTACGGGCCCTACACCGTCGAGGACCTGCACGGGCTGCCCGATGCTGGCCGGTCCTTCGAGCTCGTCGACGGCTGGTTGATCGAGTTGGCGCCCAGTACACGTCACGACTTTCTCGCCAGGCGGCTGAGCCGGATCCTGGAACGCGCCGCCGATGACGCGAACGCTCGGGTCTACATCCAGGCGCCCATGGACATCACCACGCCCGCGGGCGCGCGCAAGCCTGACGTTGCCGTGATCGACGCAGCCGCCGCCAGCAGCGCCCGCAGGCTCGGCCGCTCGCTCTACCACGGGGCGGACGTGCTCCTGGCGGTCGAAGTCGTCTCCCGCGGCTCCGGCAGCGAACGCGAGGACCGGGCACGCAAGGTCACCGAATACGCGCTCGCCGGTATCCCCCATTACTGGATCGTCGACTTCGACCCCGAACCCCGCATCCAGGTGCTCCGCGTCGCCACCGACCAGGGGCGTTACGGAGCCCCCCTGGTGTTCAGCGGAGACGACACCGTCAAGCTCGAAGACCCGTTCCCGATCTCGTTTTCCCTCTCCGACCTGCTGGACTTCTCCTAGAACTCATCTCGACGCGGTGACCGGCCCTGGTTCGGGCGCGGGTTCGGACCAGGACCGCGCGTGGGCAGGGTCAGCGGTCCGGAGCGGGTCCGCATCATGGGACGGGTCGGTGCCGCGGGGCGGGAGGGCGTCGGCGGAGCGGGTCGCGCGGGCGCCGGCGCTGTTGTCGGCGAACGCCACGGCCAGCAGCAGGCGCAGGCCGAGCCCCAGCCCGAGCAGGATCCGCAGCGGCAGATGGCGCGCGTCCGGGTACTGCCGGGACAGGTAGCGGAACATGCTGCGGTGGTGGGCGACGACCATGCGGCGGGAGGAGCGCCTCGTCGAGTGGCCGCCGAGATGCTCCACGACCGCGGTCGGCACGTAGACCCGCTGCCAGCCGAGCAGGCCGAGCCGGCGGCCGAGGTCCACGTCTTCCATGAACATGAAGTACGTCTCGTCGAACCCGTCGACCGTCTCGAACGCCTGGCGCCGCAGCACCTGGCACGCCCCGGACAGCCAGCCGGCGGTCGTCTCGACCAGCGCGCCGCGCTCGCGGCGGTAGGCCGTCGTCCACGGGTTCGTCGGCCAGCACCAGCCGAACAGGGCGTGGCCGATCCCCCGCCACAGGGAGGGAAGCTCGCGGGCCGACGGGTAGAGCACGCCCCCCGGGTTGGTGATCGCCGGGCCGAAGGCGCCAGCGCCCGGCCAGCGTTCGGACGCCGCCAGCAGCTCGTCGAGCGACCCCGGCGTGAACGTGATGTCGGGGTTGGCCACCATCAGCCACGGGGCGGTACTGCCGGCCGCGCCACGGTTGACCGCCGTCCCGTAGCCGAGGTTGCGCCCGGTGCGCAGCAGGCGGACCTCGTCGCGTTCGGCGGCGGTGGCGGTGCCCTCGTCCAGCGCCGGCGAGTTGTCCACCACGACGACCTCGTAGGGCAGCGACGTGGCCTTGGCCAGGGAGTCCAGGAAGGGGCCGAGCACCTGCCCGGAGTGGAACGCCACGACCACCACCCGCAGGTGCGGCCGCGCGTCCCCGGGAACAGCGCCCTCCGGCCCGCCGTCCGGTGACGGTGACGCCGGCTGCGGCTGCGGCTGCGTCGGTGCTGCCTCGTTCTGTGCGCTCACTGACCGCCCTCTTCGTCCCTGCTCACCGGATGCGTACGCGATTGCCGCACCCGGGTCAGGATGCCATCGGCGGAGCCGAGGCCGACTGTCGGGGTCAGGACACAGCGGCCCGTGCGTAGCTCGCCAGGTGCGCCTCGGCGCTCGCCGCCCAGGTGAACTCCCGGGCCCGGGCGAGACCGGCCTGCGCCAGCGACTCACGCCGCGGCGCGTCGTCGAGCAGCGCGCCCATCTCCCGGGCGATCGAGTCGACGTCGGGCTGGGTGTAGGCGACGGCGTCACCCCCGACCTCTGGCAGGGACAGTCGGGGTGTCGTCAGCACCGGCGCGCCGCAGGCCATCGCCTCCAGCACCGGCAGCCCGAAACCCTCCCCGTGGGACGGGTAGGCGACCAGCGACGCTCCGCCCAGATACCCGGGCAGGTCGGAGAAGCGCAGGTAGCCGGGGCGGACCACCTTCAGATAGGACGGCACCGAGGCGACCGCGGCGTCCACGTCGTCGTCCCAGCCCGAGCCGCCGGCGAGCACCAGCGCGGGGGGGTCCACCCGGTCGTGCACGGCCTCGGCCCAGCCGCGGATCAGGTTCGGCACGTTCTTGCGGGGCTCGAGCATCCCGAGGAAGGCGACGTAACGGCTGTCGCCGAGGCCGAGCCGCAGCCGTACCCGGCGCTTGTCCTCCTCGGTGGGCGGGTGGAAGGTCGCGGTCTCCACCCCGTGGTAGGCGACGTCGGTCGTGGTCGAGTCGCCGTCGAGGACCCGGATGAGCTCGTCCCGGGTGGCCTTGGACGGAACGATGATCCTGTTTGCCTTGCGCACGGCGGTGCGCATCGCCGACCGGAAGAACGTTCCCTTCACGGCGGTGTGCATCTCCGGCTCTGTGAAGAACGTGACATCGTGGATGGTCACGCACACCGGCTGGGAGGTGCGCAACGGCATGGTGTAGTGCGGCGAATGGATGACCTGTGCGCCGACCTGGTAGGCGACCAGCGGCAGCCCGGTCTGTTCCCAGGCCAGGCGGGCGGGCCGGTGAGCGATCGCCGCCGGCCCCGCCACCACGTTGGCGTGCGGGGCCATCCGGCCGTACCGCTCGTAGTCCGATCGCTGGCAGACCAGTGCGAGGTCGGCGCCAGCCGCATCCAAGGCCGCCACCAGCCCGTCGACATAACGACCGACGCCACCACGGTCGGCTGGAACCGCAGTGGCGTCGACGAGCACCCGGGGAGACACGGCGCTCCTTCCGACTGGCGGCATGTTACTCACCGCTAGGTTCTTGAGACCACCGACGCCGCGTGAAGCTGCCCCCCGACGGATCGCTCCCGACCCGTCCGGCGCTGCCGATCACATCGACCTCGGTCCGCAGGCAAGCCTACGCCCGCACCGGATCCCGAGAGTCACCCCGTCGAGAACTCCCGAGAGCCGCTAAGTCGACGGTAAAGGGACCAGAGCGATTCCGCTGCCCCGTTCCAGGTAAATGCCGCCGCTCTCGCTCGCCCGTCCACACTCAGCCGACGATGTAACTCTGCGTCGCTAACGACGGACGCGGCGGCGCGGGCCAGCGCGGTGGCGTCGCCGACCGCGACGGTCACTATCGCGGGCCCACCGACCTCGACGAACGCGGGAATGTCAGAGGCGATCACGGGGACGCCATGGGCCATCGCCTCGACGACCGGCAGCCCGAAACCCTCCGACCGGCTCGGCGCGAGCAGCGCGGTGGCCCGCGCCAGCACGACCGCGAGGTCGGCGTCGTCCAGCCGGCCGAGCAGCCGCAGCCGGGCCGGGTCGAGGCCGACACGGGTGGCCTCGACCCGCAGGTCCAGCCCGCCCCAGCCCGGCGGGCCGACGTGCACCAGCGGCAGGTCGGGCGCGGCCGGGTCGCGCAGCGCGGCGAGCGCCGTGTCCAGGCCCTTGCGCGGCTCCAGGGTGGCGAGGGTGAGCAGATAGCCGCCGGCGGGCAGGTCGAGACGTTCGGCGCGGGCGGCGGCGTCCGCCGGGACCTGCCCGACCGCCTCGCTCACCCCCTCCCCGACGACGTGCATCCGGTCGGCCGGGATCGGCAGACAGGCCCGCAGGTCGGCCGCGACGGCCCTGGTGGGGACGATCACGGCGTCGGCGTGGCGGGCCACCCGGACGCCCATCCGCCGGTGCCAGCGGGCGCCGTGCGGGGTGAGGGTGTGCGGATGGGTCCACGGCACGGCGTCGTGGACGGTGACGACCAGCGGCACCCCCGGCCGCCGGGACGGGACGAGCAGGGTGGGGGCGTGGACGACGTCCACCCCCGTCGGCGCCGGTCCGTGGCCACGCTGCCAGGCGGCGGCCAGCCCCTGGCGGGGCAGTGGCAGCCGGAGGGGGCCGAGGACGCCCGGCACGGCCGCGACGGCGGTGGCGGCCTCCGGGCGCCAGGCGCACCAGCCGACGACGCTCTCGCCCGACCGCGCCGTCCGCACGAGGGCGGCGGCGAGCTCCGCCGAGTACCGCCCCGTCCCCCCGGGCACCGGCGCCAGCATCTGGTCGAGGAGGAATCCAACCCGCACGACGAACCATCTTCCTCGGGAGAAGCCGGCCCGGTAACTGCCGGTGGTGTGGTGGCGGCGCCGGTCACAGCTAGTGTCGGTCACAGCCGGTGCCTGTCGTGGCCGGCGTCCGCAGCGAACCGGGCGCGGTTACCGTTTGCGGGCGTGGACCAGCACCACGCTGCCGTGGCCGTCCGGGGTGCGCCGGTCGGACAGGGTGACGATCGGTGACAGCGGGGCCGCCGCGTTCCAGCCGGCCCGACCGCCCTTCGCCGACAGCGTCAGGTACAGCCGCTCGGCCCGCCGCGAGCGGAACATGTAGGTCTGGCGCACCACCGTCAGGCCACGCTCGTCGAGCAGCTTCGCCAACTGGTCGCCGGTGTAGGTCTGTTGGACGTGGTAACGCTGCCGGTGCTGGGCGAACAGCCGCGGCCACTCGTCGGCGCGGGTGAGGGCGTCCGCGGACATGACAAGGTCCCCGCCCGGCCTGAGCACCCGCGTCATCTCGGTGAGCGCGGCCGGCCCGTCGTCGAAGTGCTCGATCGCGCAGACCGACAGCACCACGTCGAAGGAGGCGTCGGCGAACGGCAGCGCCAGCGCGTCCCCCTCGACGAGCGAGGGACGCCCACGCAGCCGGCGGCCGAACTCCAGCTTGCCGCGGGCGAGGTCGAGACAGACCGCCCGTGCCCCGCGGCGCACCGCCTGCCCGGCCCAGTACCCGTCACCACCGGCGACGTCCAGGACGGTCCGCCCGGCCAGCTCACCCGCCCAGGCCAGCAGCGTGCCGGCCTCCCGACGGCGCATGACGTGCACCTGATGCCCGGCATACGCCAGCGCCTGATCCCGCAGCAGGCCCACCGCCGTGCCTTTCACCGCTGGCCCCTTCACCGCCGCGCCTTTCGCGACCATCCGTACCCGCGCCCCACCGCCACCAACGTCATGAGCAACAGTCTGCCCCGCTCTGGCTGCCCCCGGCCCACCACCCCCGACGGATCTGTCAAGCTCGGCGGATCTGTCAGACCGGTGGGCTTCACCGATCGCGGGGCTTTCGCTCGCAGAGGTCTTGGCCAGCGCACTCTCGAACGTATGGATCGTCCGATTCCCGATCGAATGCAGCGTCCTGATCGGCACGAAAGGCGGCCAGAGAGATACCGGGAGCAGCGCGGGACATCACCGCGAACTCGCTGCGCGGGACGAACTGCGTGCGTCGCCGCATCGGGATCAGTTCACCGATCCGATGGCCGTCACGAATAGCCGTGAACGCCTGGCCGCTCTGAACCGTGTCCATGATTTCCTTCGATCTGTCATCCGCTTCCACGATCGTGTTGTTGATCATATGTCTCCCCGTCGGCCGGCGCGCGCCGCGAACGCGTCGAAGGCGGCGAGTACGGCGGTGGCCTGCCACATTCTGTTGCGGGTGAATCCGGTGAACTCGGTGAGAATGCCCGCTTCGACGAGCGGCGCGATGGCACGCCGCGCGTTCTGCGGCGTGACGCCGAGCTCGGCGGCCACCGTGCCCGCGTCGACGACCGGCTGCCGCAGAAGCACGTCGGCAAGCCGCCGGGCGCCGGAGTCCCGCCGGACCCGAAGCGTCTCCTCCCAGCTCGCACGAAGACCGCGCAGCTCGGCGGCAAGCTGACACCCGTTCGTGACGGCCGCGACGGAGGCGTGCGCCATCCGTTCCACGATTGCCGACAGATCTCCCTCGCGATAGGCGGTCAGGGCGTCGAAATAGGCCCCGGTCTCGGTGAGCAGCCCGGCGGAGACCGGGACGGTGACGTTACGGGCCAGCCCGTGACCGCGCAGCATCGCGTGTATCAACGCCCGGCCGGTACGTCCGTTCCCGTCGGGGAACGGGTGGATCGTCTCGAACTGAGCGTGCGCGATCGCGGCCTGACTCAGCGACGGCAGATCGGTCCTGCCGATGAACCGCACCAGGTCGTCCATCAGCGCGGGGATGTGGCGGTGGTGCGGCGGAACGAAGGCGGCGTCGTGCGGGCCGTAGGAATCCCCACCGATCCATGCCTGCTCCTCGCGCCAGCGGCCGGCGATCCTCGGGGCATGCCTGGACAGGAGAGCCGCGTGCATGGCACGGATCGCGTTCTGGTCAAGGCGGTCGGCCAGGTCCAGAGCGGCTTTCATCGCGGCGACATTCCCGACGGTCGCGGTGGCGTTGCGCTTGTCGGTGCTGCCCAGCTCGGCGAGGGTGATGGCCTTCGCGCCAGAGGTGAGGTTCTCGATCCTCGACGAGGACGCGGACTCGGACGGACGGACGATTCACAGAAGGGCTGCGCCTATCGGTCGAAGATGTCGTGGGTACCGATACGGAGCCAGATGATGTGCGGGCCGCGCCTGCCGGGGACCGGGTCGCCGTACATCCACAGCGCCCGGCCGTCGGGCGCCCATGTCAGCTCCCAGACACCCGGCTTCTTCCTGAAGGGCTTTGCGCGCAGCCGGGGATCCTTACGGCCCTCCCGCAGGGCCTGGACGAACAGCCGACGCGCCCGGTCGAACGCGGCCCGCTCCGCGGGACTCAGCCGCGAGTACTCCGCGAGGAACCTCGCGACGACGTCGAAGGTCGGCATGCGCACACGATAGGGGATGCGAACGTCAGTTCGATGTCGACTCGCGCATCCGGATACGCGGACGCGGTCAGCCGGCCCGAGGATGCGGGTGCGCGGCCAGTGACGCGAGGAGCGCGTCGAACTCGTCCTCGCCGTGGCAGCGGATGAACCGGCCGGCCGTGTAGTCGTCAAGCGCCTCGTCGATCGCCCGTTCGGTCCCGGGGTCGGCGTCGATCTCCTCGGCGTCGGCGAGGAGCCGTGGCAGCTCGTGCTCGTCCGGCCAACCGCCGGGCTGTGGCTGCGTCACTTCCCTCCCCGTCCTTCCGGGTCCGTCCGGATCCATCAAGTCTGCCGCGACCTCAGCATGCCTACACACGCCAGCACATACAAGAACCCCATCGGGTGATCTCCAGACCCCGGCGCCGGACACCCCGGCCACAGCCGCCACCTGCCCACAATCGATGAAAGTCCTCGACGGCTCACTTACCCGTTTCCGCCGCCGCCCTGACCTGCCTGTCGGCCGAACGGATCGACCAGCTCGGCGGCGCCGGCGACTGGGACGAGAGATAGATCAGTGCTTCGAGATCGTCGGCGGTCGCGTCGGTCGCGTCGGTCGCGTCGGTCGCGTCGGTGCGCGCGGCGAGCTCGCGGATATCGTCGGCGTCCCTGCGGCGCTGAGCGATCAGCTTCGTGGCAAGAAGGAGAACTCGTCGGACGCGTACCTCACGTGGAGTCCTGGGGTAGGGACGTGCGCGATGGCAGCCGGCGGCAGTGGCGGCATCCACATGGCCGCGCGGGTGTTGAGCCAGTTCTCCGGCAGACCGTCCTCGCGGGCGATCGCCCGGGCCTCGTCCAGGACGGCCTGGTCGCGGGTGATCGCGTCGATGTCCTCCGTGCGCCGCAGATCCCGGTGGGAGGTCGCCGCGATGGCCGCACCGCCGACGATGAACACGGAGGCTGAGACGCCGCGTGCCCGTAGCCGCTCGTCGAGCCTGGCCAGGAGCGAAATGATCTCCGTAGCGGAAAACTCGTGCCGGTCGTTCACGCCGTGACCAGGTCACGGGCAGGGACGAAGATGTTGAGTTTCTTCAGGTAGTCCGGAGTCCGGGTGATGATTTCCTCTCGGTCGAGGAAGGGATGCTCGGGAACCCAGGGCTGAGGCAGACGCGTGGGCTCGCACCACGTCGGCGGTTCAACTCCGGCCTGCTCGAACTCCCGCCGCGCCAAGACGGCCAGCAGGGCATCGAAGCCCGCGCTGCCCGTGGTCGCCGGGACGGCCTCCCAGGCGGCAGCCGATCCGTCGCGCCGCTCCAACAGCAGGCGTAGATGATCACGGCCCTGAAGGAGCATCCGCCACGCCCACTCCTCGTCGTCGGCGGCGCGAACAGCCTTGGCGGTCGCCGGCGCGGACATCAGCCGTGAGGCGCGCGCGACCGCCAGCGCGCGGGCGATGCGCCGCGCCCGGAAGCAGAACACAGCGGCCGGCTTCGTCCCGCCCGAGCGGTAGGTGGAGAACCTGGACGCCGACGTTCCCAGCGCGGCCGCGAACTCGACCTGGGTCAGACCACTGTCAGCCAGGGCGGCGTCGAGGAGCGCCACGACCTCACGAGTGTCCTGATCGAGTTTCACAGGCCACACGCTACCAGCTCTTTTATCTGATCAGATAATAGAGCTGGAGGTGATCCGCCGAGCTCACTGCTCCACTCCGCCCCGCACGCGGGATCTCGCCGGTACGGGCCGTGATGCCGCCCGTACCGCTGGAGAACTCCCGCCGCCGTCCCGAACGGCCTTCCGGTCCGCCCCGCCCAGGGACGACGCCGACGCCCACCCCCGCGCGCAGGCAGGCCGACGGCTCCTGGCTGCGCGTGCTCGACCAGCCCGCATTCACCCGGCCGGGGACGGAGTCGGCGACACGGTCGGGGACGGAGTCGACGTGCACCACTCGGCCTGGATCAACAACGTCACGCTGGTGCGGGTCGAGACATAGGCACCAGCCTCCGGGCGCTGGCCGAGAACATGCCGCACGTTTGGGGAGCCGGCACAGACCCCGGTGTAGCTGATATCCAGGAAATCGCGTGAACGGAAGGTGTAGACGGCATTGTCCAGCGTCATTCCGATCACGTTAGGAGCCGTGTTGTACTCCGCCCTGGTATGTATAGGTAGCGGTACGGGGCCGATCACCCGGGAACTGCCGGTCGGACGCGCGGCAGCCTGGGTGCGCCCCGCGGGACTCGTTCGTATCCTCGACGAGGACGACGGCCTACTGGACGGCGTCGCCATGATCGATTGTGTTGCCGGAAGCGGCGTGGGCTGCACCGACGGGGATCCGGTCCCAGCGGACGGCACCGGATCCGAGGGAACCGGCGAAGCGGTCAGCGCCGGATCCGGAGGAAGAGACGAAGCGGTCGGCGCGGCTTCCCGAGCACGCTGCTCACCTCGCCCCGCCCAACCACAGCCGGCAAGGAACAGCAGCAACGCGCCGGCGGCGAGCCGAATCCACAGGATCACCCACCCACACGACGTTTCTCTTTCCCTCAACCAAGCCACCCTTCCTGCTTCTCCGCCCACGCGACGCTCCACGCCGTACCAGGGGAGCGGCCCCGCCTCCCAGGAGCCCAGGAACGACAGACCTTCCCGTCAGCACCACCCGGTGCATCTATAAACAAACCGTCCCGATCAGTCGACTCACATAGCACAACACACAACGATCAAAAGACCTGACTAGTTACGCCGCCGAGACGTTCAAAAGATCATGACACCTCTGAACCTTTCATGGGGGAGAGTCTCCACCAAAACCGGGACGGTTCAGCCCGGGGAAAAAATGGGCGACCTACACACCCGAACGGGCGCGCAGCAGCAATAAAGAACGGTGGAAAACTGGATGAACAACAGGGAAAGAATGAGATGGAGACCGAAGGAATGGCGTGGGCCCGGCGTCGTCGAGCGGGCGGACACGTCACCGCGTCGCGCTCACGGCGCCCACCATGCCACACCATCCGCCGTTACGCCACTACCCCCGGGGCATCACACGGGCCGACGTTGCGCGAAATTTGTTACCAGCACATCCCTTCGACAGCCCGGAACACCATCCGACGCCGCCGGCAAACAAAAACCCGACGACGCACAACCAGAAACCACAGGTCGACGATCACGGACGCCTGTCATCGGCGTTCACCCAACAGGTGGTCCGTCGGCTGGGAAATTCGGCGCATGGCGACGGCGAGCATTGTTCCGGCAGGCAGAAACACCCTGGAACATCCAGGGACACAACACGTCAGCGACGGCCGAGCGCGTTGTGGAGCACCGTCAGGTAGCGCTCCCATGCCGCGTCCGCGTCCGGCGGGACGACCCCGGCGCGCAGGGTGTCGAGCACGCCCGGCTCGTACAGTCGGCGCAGCGCGGCGGCCAGCGACCCCGGGTCGTCCGGGGCTGCCAGCAGGCCGTCCACCCCGTCCCGCACGGCCTGCCCCAGCATGCCGACAGAGGTCGCCACCACCGGCAGGCCGTGGCGGTGGGCCAGATCGACGTTCTGGGTCGCCGTCGCCGACCGGTACGGCAGGACCAACGCGTCGGCTGCCGCGAACAGGGCCGGCACCTCGGCGGCCGGCACATAGCCGGGACGCAGTTCCACCCGCCCGGCCAGACCGAGCTCGTCGACCAGCCGCCGGGTGTCGTCCACCCCGCCCCAGAACTCCCCGGCGACGGTCAGGCGCACGTCGGGCGGGCCGGCGGCGAGCGCCCGCAACAGGACGTCCAGCCCCTTGTACGGCCGGACCAGCCCGAAGAACAGCAGTCCCCGCGCTGGGACGCCGTCACCGCGCCGCTTGGCCTCGGCCTCCGCGGTGCCGAGTTCCGCGGTACGGAGTTCCGTGGTGTCGGACTGCGCGGTATCGGATTCCGCAGTGCCGGGTTGCGAGATGCCGGACTGCGAAACGGCGGGCGACGAAGCGGTGGGTTGCGGGGCGCCGGCCGTGCCCAGATGCGGCGCCATCGGCGCCACCCACACCGGCCGGGCGGTGAGGCCGCGGGCACGCTCGGCCTCGGCCGGCGTGTGTACCAGGACCCCGGATACCCTGCGCAGCACCGCCCGCACCAGCGGGACGTCCAGGGCACGCCGCTCGTGCGGCAGCACGTTGTGGCACAACGCGAGTGCCACCGGCTCCTCCCCCCACCTGCCGACGGCGGGGAGGCCCCGCCC
>NZ_CAAAFS010000085.1:0-5414 GCF_900634755.1 Protofrankia symbiont of Coriaria myrtifolia | reverse complement strand
CCCCGTGGCCGGGATGCCTCCCGGCCACGGGGCCGCCGGGCGCAGGCCTGCGAGGATGCCCAGGTAGGCCGGCACCTGGATCGGGGTGACCACGACGATGATCACGGCGTCCACGGCGTCCACGGCGTCCACGGCGTCCACGGCGTTCGCGCCGGTGCGCAGCCGGTGGCCCAGCCGTACCCAGGTGTCCGGCCGCCGCCACGACAGCGGGTAGGACGTCGCCGGGAACGGCCGCGTCTCGGGGACGTCCACCCGCTGCCGGCCCGGGTAGAGCCGAGCCGGATACTGTGCCGACCAGGACTCCAGGCGGACGTCGTGCCCGCGTGCCATGAGTCGGTGCGCAAGTTCGGTGGTGTGCTGGGCCACACCACCCTTGTAGGGGTGAGTCGGGCCGACGATCACGATCCGTGATCGTGCTGGCGCCCCGGCGGGCTTCCCCGGCCTCTCGTCTGTCGCCTCGTCCGTCACCATGGAACATCCATCATTGTCAGTACATCTGTCGCTGTCGGGACATCCGTCACCACGGAAGCCGGCAGGGCGTCAGCGGAACCCGACGGGGCATCAGTCGCCGCCGCGGGAGCGGGCCACGAGATCCCCGATCAGGGCGAGCACGACGATCTGGAAACCGACAAGAATCGCCAGCAGCGTGGACGTGGTGACCCGCAGATCATAACGGATCAGGTCGGCGACAAGTTTCACGAAACCCAGCCCCATGATCCACAGGGCGATCGGCATCAGCACCCGGATCGGGTCGAAGTACATCACCATCCGGAGCACCTGTAGGACGTAGCGGCGCGCGTCGCGGAACGGATGGAACTTGCTCTTGCCCGAACGCTTCGCGTAGTCGATCGGAATGTAGTCGACGGGATGCTGGTTCGACAGGAACGCCATCGTTATCGTCGTCACGCAGGAGAACCCGGGCGGCAGCAGCCGCAGGTACGGCAGGGAAACCTCCCGCCGGAACGCCCGCAGCCCCGAGTTCAGATCGGGGATCTTCATGCCGGACAGCCGCTGCGCGATCATTCGGATGAACCACTTGGCCGGCACCCGCGCCCACTTGTGGGTGCCCTCCTCGGTCGTACGCGCGCCCACCACCTGGTCGACGTCGGGGCAGGCGTCGAGATGGCGGACGAACTCCGGGATGCGCTCGTTCGGGTAGGTCATGTCCGCGTCGGTCCAGACCACGATCTTCCCACGGGCATCCTGGGTGCCGATCCGGCGTGCGGTGCCCGACCCGCCGTTGCGGCGGAACGCGATCAGCCGCATGTTCGGGAAGCGGTGCGTCACTCCGCGCAGCAACGCCAGCGTGTTGTCGGTCGACTTGTCGTCAATGACCAGCAGTTCGTAGCTGTAGCCGCTGGCGTCCATCGCGGCGGTGATCCGCTCCAGCTCGCGGATGATGTGATCCTGCTCGTTGTAGCAGGGCAGCACGACCGTCACATAGGGCGCGGCGGGCGCCTCCGCCACCGGCCCGACGCCGGGCTGCTTTCTGAGGACCGGTACGCCGGGGCTGACAGCTGCGCGTACAACGCTGGCACTCACGTCGATGTGGCTCCTGATTTCCGTCCGGGAACAGGGGGTTCACCGGTGCCGTCGAGTTGCGGTCGGGCCGGTCGGGCCGGTCGGGCCGGTCGGGCCGGTCGGGCCGAATGATCACAACCTCCTCCGCACGTGTTCGAGATGCCCTGTCCGCATGCCAGGGTCACCGGATGCCAGCGTTACACGCCGCTGCCACCGGCCGGTCACGGAGGTCCCGCGACGCGGCGGCCCACCCGGCCCGGCACGCCCACCGCCCGGCCAGCCGCGCGGGTGGCGGCGGTACGGGTCGCGGCAGCGCGCCAGGACGGGCGCGGCTGGTGGTACGTCCGGCATGATCGCTGATGGCGAGCGGCGGCACATACAGGTCATGATCGCTCCAGGCCGACCGGTTAGGATTGCCGGCCATGGGTGGGCTCATCGAGCGTTTCGGCAGTCAGGTCAACCGGTTCGACCGGCGGTTCGTCGACGACGCGCGCGAGTACGCCCGCAACGTCCGAGCGCTGCGGGCCGGACGGGAGACCTCGGCGCGCTCCTTCGTGGCCGGGCTGCGCTATCCGCTGGCGTACGGTCAGCCCATCTGGACCGGTTCGCCCACCGTGCTCGAAGGCCGTGAACGGATCGAGTTCGCCGACGGCGCGGCGCTGCGGATCGGCCTCGGCCCGTTCGGGATCTCCACCCGGCGGGACGTCTCCGTGCTGCGGATCCACCCCGAGGGACGGCTGCGCTGCGAGGGGGTCGTCTCGGTGCAGCGCGGCACCCGCATCGTGGTGGACTCCGGCCTGCTGCAGCTCGGCCACGGCGTCAACATCAACGGTTTCGCGAAGATCCTCGTGCGGGAACGGGTCAGCATCGGCGCCGGCTGCAACATCTCCTGGAACACCCAGATCCTCGACAACGACTTCCACCCCATCACCGTGGACGGCGTCGAGCAGCCGATGAGCGCCCCCGTCGTCCTGGAGGACCGGGCCTGGATCGGTGCCGGCGCCATCATCCTGAAAGGGGTGACGATCGGTGAGGGCGCGGTCGTCGCGGCCGGCGCCGTGGTGACCAGGGACGTCCCCGCCAAAACGATTGTCGCGGGCAGCCCGGCGAAGGTGGTCGGCCAGGTCGACTCCTGGCGCTGACCGTTTCTGTCTCCCCGTCCGATCTTCTGTCTCCCGTCCGATCCCCTGATCGTCTGATTTCCTGATCTGAGTCTGATCCACCGTCCCTGTCTGATCCACCGGCGGCGGCCTGCTGGCCAACCGGCCCGGATTTTCTGTCTTCCCGCGCTTCCCTCGCTTTCCGCGGTCGCGACTGCGGCGGCATGATTCCTGGCAGCCGCGAAGAACGAAAGCGTCACAGCGCACGCAGCCGTCGAAAAGGCGCAAACCTTACGTACGATGGCAACCATCCGTTCCCGGAGATCCCAGCCCCACCCGCCAGCGGGCCGGAGGCGGCGTGATCACGTGTTTCTCGCGTCGCCGCGGGCCCGAGTCCCGGAGCCGCCCTGATGGAGGCCGCAGTCGGAACGACCGCCGCCGCGGTTGCCGTGGAACCATCCGGTGACTGCCCGGCGGAGCGGTTCAGCCCGCTTGGAATCCTGCGCCAGGCACCCGGCCACATCTGGCTGATCACCGCCGCGTTCGCCTGCCTGCTCGCCTCCTGGTCGATACTGGTGCCCCACTACCACGCGCCGGACGAACCGAACCAGGTCGACGCCGTCATGCGGCTCGTCCAGGGCGACGGCTGGCCGCACCCGGGCGACGCCGTGGTGACACCGGACGGGGTCGGTGCCATCAGAGCGTCACCGTTCGGCAGCCGGACCAGCCCCTACGAGCTCACCGTCGCGCCGATCCCGGCGCACGACGCGCCCCCGGACTCCCAGCGGCCGGCCTGGCGGGATCTCGCCGCCCCGGGGCAGCCGTCCGGTTACATCCAGCAGATGGTGCAACACCCACCGCTGTACTACCTGCTGGAAGCGATGATCCTCAAAGTGCTCCCGGGCAGCGGCGACGCCCTGCGCTGGGACGTGACCATCGGTCTGCTGCGGATGAGCAACGTCCTGATGGTGGCGCCGCTGCCGCTGCTGGCCCACGCCGCCACCAGACGCCTGTGCCCCCAGCCGGTCGCCGCGACCGTTGCCGCGCTGGTCCCCTGCGCCGTGCCGCAACTGGTCCACATCGGCTCCAGCGTCAGCAACGACAACCTGCTGATCGGCCTCGGCGGGCTGGTCACGGTGGCCGTCGCCCATATGCTGCGCGGGGACACCTCGGCGCGGACCGCCTGCTGGATCGGGCTGCTCACCGGTCTCGCGCTGTTGACGAAGTTCTTCGCGGTCGTGCTGATACCGATGATCGTCACGGCGTACGTCTGTGTCCGGTTGCGTGGCGCGCGCTCGCTGTGGCGACCCGCCGTGCTCTGCGGCGGGCTCGGGATCGCCGCCGGCGGCTGGTGGTGGCTGGTCAACGTCCTCCGCTGGCACACCGTCCAGCCGCGCACCCCGGGGTTCCCGCCCGGCGAGTACGTCGGACGGGACTGGAGCGTCTACTGGTCGTGGATGTCCGAACGGCTGGCGACCCGCTGGTGGGGTTCCATCGGCTGGTACGAAGCCGACATCTCCCCGCTGCTGGTGCTCGTCGCCTCGCTCCTGCTCGGCGGCCTGCTCGGCTGGGGCCTCCTACGTGCCCGCGGCCGGGCACAGCGGGTGGACCTGTTGTTCATGCTGTGGCCGACGGTCGGCCTGCTCGTGATCGTCGGCGGGCAGGCCGCCGCCCACCTCGTCCGCACCGGGCACATGACCGGGGTCTCCGGACGGTACCTGTTCACCGGCTTCGTCGGGGTCGCGGTCCTCGCCGGCGCCGGAGCCGCCGCGCTGGCCGCGGCGCTGCGGCCACGCCCGGCCCGCTGGCTGCCACTCGCCGTGTTCGCCGCCGCGGTCGGCATCCAGCTGGACGCGGCATGGCTCGTCCTCGGCCACTTCTGGCGGCCCGCCGGGGGCGGGCCGGTCGCGGCCCTGCGCGCCATGGCCGCCTGGTCGCCGTGGCCGGCGGCCGGCATCGCGGTCGTTTTCGGGTCGGCTCTGGCCCTCGCCATCCTGACTGCCATAAGCCTCGCGCGAAACACCCGGGCCACCAGGCCCATAACGCCGGCCCCATGACGCGGACGCACCACAGCCACCCGCACAGATTATGATCCAGAATCGTTTGTCGTTTTGTACGCCAACAGGAACAAAAAATGTACAAAACAACAAAGATTCGGCGATCTTTCTCGGCGCTGGTGGCCGTGGACCGCGCCGGCCGCGGCGCGGTCCACGGCCTGGGGTACCGGCGGGGTGCGGGGAGGTCAGCGGCGGGCGTGCAGGGCTCCGCGTACCGCACGCGCCGTGCGTACCGCCCGCGCGCCGCGGTGACCGCCCAGCCGGGCCTTGAGCGCCGCGTTCGCCACCCGGGCCGCGTGCACGAGCTTCGGTTCGTCGGCCAGGGCTGCGCGCAGCTGCTGGGCGGTCGCGCGTTCCGCATCCAGTGCGCGTTCGGCCTCGGCGGCCGCGTCGAGCAGCCGCAGTTCGGTCGTGGCACGGTCGGCCAGGGCCGCGTCCAGTCGGGCCCACTCCCGCTGCCGCCGGCGAGCAGCGTCGATCATCTCGTCCTGCAGCAGCAGCACGTGCAGGTAGAGGTCCAACCGGTTGCGTTCCAGGCGGGTCAGCAGGCTGTTACGCACCCATGGCCGCAACAGCTCGTCGACCCGTTCGGCGTACGGGGCCCGGTCGTCCACCACGATGCCCAGGCCGAAGATCGGCGCGGCCACGAACAGGCGCAGCTCCGGACGGGTGGTGAGGAAGTCCTCGACCGCCGTGCGGACGCCGTTGCCCGCCCCGCCCTCCGACCGGGCCCACG
>NZ_CAAAFS010000084.1:0-6662 GCF_900634755.1 Protofrankia symbiont of Coriaria myrtifolia | reverse complement strand
CCCTCCGACCGGGCCCACGCGAACGCCCCCTCACCCCGCAGCCCGCCGGCGACCGCACCGGTGCTGTCGAGGCGGACCCCGAGCTCCCACGAGTATGGCTGCCGCTCAGGCTCCGGGATGCGCTCGGGCGTGTAGTAGGAGTCCCGCCGGGCGTTCGGCCAGCCCACGTCATGCATGATCAGCAACGGAAGGTAGGGACGGCCGGTGGCCCGGGCCGCGTCGGCGATCGTCTCCAGCTCGCTGGTCACCGTCGCGTAGTTGTGATCGCCGTCGATCAGGTAGGCGTCCACGGGGGCGAGCCCGACCAGGGCCTGCGGGCTGTAACCGCGCACCACGTCGACCTCGAGCCCGTCTCCGGGCTCGGGCGCCACGCCCGGATCCGGGTCGATGACCACCAGTTTCCCGCCGCCACGCCCGCGCAGCAGGTCGACGAGCAGGGACGTGGCGGCGCCGCTCTCCGAGCCGATCTCGGCGACGCTGCGGATGTCGGCGGCCCTCAGCAGCGGCACCCAGATCTCCCGCAGCTCCGCGAGGGAGTGCAGCAGCAGCGGCTGCAACGTCCTGTTGGGGGCCGACTCGACCGCGTACGTGTCAGGCTCACCAGACTCGCCCAGGACATCCTCCTCGCGATCGTCGACGCCTTCACGGTCAGTGACAACGCCGCCAGGAGCGACGGCAGCCGGCGTGGTCCCCGGCACGCGGGTGGTGACCACGCCGCCGCTCTCCTGATCGCCGCGCGTCCCCCGATCGTCACCGGTCTCCTGATTGTCCTGTGCCTCCTGGTCGCCGTGGGCGGCAGCGGCGCGGCTGGCGGACGGCACGCCGAACCACGGCGTACCCGGCCGCGCCCCGGCCGTCCCACTCGATCCATCCGATCCGGCGGCCTCGGCGGCCTCGGCGGGATCAGGATGCGGGACGGGGGTGCCCGCGTCGGCGTCCGCGGGCACCCGGTTGCCGGGATCCGGCGCCGACAGGTTCGCCGCGGGATACTCACCGGCGCTGCCACGCGGCCCACCGTCACCGGCGGAACCACGCCACTCGGCCGGACGACCCACAGCAAGATCGTTCACGCTGCCCCCACCCAGAGCTGTATCACTCACAGCGACCCCGTCCACATTGTCCGCAACGACCGCACCATCGCGATCGACCGATTCTCCCTCAGAGTCTTCTTTGGATGCTTCCAGCGACGCGCCCGGCAACCACGATCGCACCACCTCCGACCACAGTGCCTTTTCAATGGCCTCCTTCAGGGGCCTCCGGCAGCTTCAACGGTCCCTGGAGCCCGTCGGCGGCGCGAGCAAAATACGATCATGCCGCCGGCGGCCCGAGAGCACAGGCTCAGAAACGCTCCTCGAGCTCACGCCGCAGCCGCTGGACGGCCCGGCGTGACAACGGCGCGCTCTGCTCGGTCGGGATCGCCAGCGGGTCGAAACGGATCCCCAGCCACCCGAAGGCGAACTCGACGTCAATGGCGTAGGTGGCCGCCAGATGTGCCTGCGCCACCGGGTCGAGCACGTAGATGAGCTGCGGGTCGTCACCGAGAATCTCGATCAGGTTCGGCTGGAGGACCCGCGCCCCGAGCAGGTGCAGCCGCGCCTCGTCCAGGACCGAAGTGATCGTCACCTCGTGGGGCTCGGTGACGTTGTTGAGGTGGAAGGACAGCTTCAGCCAGTCCAGCCGCAGCAGGCCGCGCCGGCCGGCCGGGTCGATGCGCACCCGGCGGACGCCGACCCCGTCGATGCGCAGGCGCACCAGCGACAGCCCGTCCCGTCCGGAGCGGGTGACCGCGGACTCCTTCGGGCCGGCGGCGAAGTCCGCCCCGGCATCGACGTAGACCTCGACCGGGCCGGCGGCGGCCTCCGGGGAGACCTCCAGCGCCGAGATCCCGGCGCCCGCGGCCAGCCCGCTGACGACCGCCAGCGGCCGGTTCGCCACCGCCGCCACCCCCGCCGGCCAGTAGAGCTCCTGCATCGGGATCTTCTCAAGATCGGCCGGGGTCAGGTATGGCATCCTGCGCAGCAGATCGGCGGGCAGCAGCCCTTCGGAGGACTCGGAGCCGAAGTTGTCGTCGTGCGACCACATCCCGAACGCGAACGCCTCCTGCGGGGTCGGCCGGGTCACGAACCGGGTGAGGGTGCGCAGGGCAGCCAGCCGCGCCCCGTCCGACACCAGGGACGGCATCGGCGTCTCGCTACGGTGGTAACGCAGCCATTCCCGCTGGTAGGCGAGTACCCCGTCCTGGACGGCGGCCCGCTGCGCGACCTGCGTCCGGGAGGTGTGGTCGGCGGCGAGCACGGGGGTGAGATCCTCGTCGAAGCCGATCAGCGAGCCGATGTCGGGCATGCAGAGCTGCTCGAGCACCTCAGGGCTGCGCATCACCGGGGCGAACAGCGCCTCCGGTTCGCCGCCGGAGGCGACATAGCCCTCCAGCCGCAGCCCGGACAGGCGGTGCACACTGACGCCGGCGTTGGTCGCCAGGTACAGGCCGACGATCTCCACTTCGCGGCCGGAGGCCACCAGCAGCTGGTGCAGCAGGCCCTGGATGGTGCCGCCCCAGCCCAGGTCGACGATAACGACCCGGTCCGCGTCGCCGAGCTGGGCGTCGAGATAGCGCAGGTAGCGCTCCCGCAGCTGGCTCGCGGTCGTCACGATCTCGCCGCGGACCCGTTCGTCGTTGCACAGCGCCCGCAGGGTCTCCTCGAGCAGGCCCGGGACGTCCAGCCGCCGGCCGGCGAGCGCCGAGAGGCCGGCGACCTCCTCCACGCCTACCCCGAGCTGGCGCAGCAGCTGCCCGACGCTGGGGGCGTGCCGTCGGGTCAGGAAGCCGCGCAGCTCCTGTGGGCTGCCCTCGAAGACGTTGGCCAGCGCGCACACCTGCCGGGACGCCCACAGCGGGGACGTGGTGATCCCGCGGTCGTGCCCGGGCTCCGCCAGCGCCCGGGCCAGAAACACCCCCTCGCGCATGAGGCAGTGGATCCGGTCGACCCCGTAGGCCTCGGCCCGTTCGACGGCCCACTCGGCGAATCCGGTGAACACCGGGCCGAACACGGCCGCGCCGGTCTCCCAGTGGCGGCGCAGGCCCGATGGGACGGCTGCGGCGTCGGCGCGGTGCAGGGTCCGGGCCCGGATCGCGGTCACCCCGTAGTCGCCGTGCACCGGGTCGACGGGCGTGTCGGAGGTGGGCCGGGAACGCAGCCCCTCCAGGTCCAGCGTCGTCTCCAGCCCGCTGGTGTACTTGGGGTAGTGGACGGCGAGAATCCCGTGCTCACGGGCGCCCTCGACGTCGGCGACCGGGTTGTCACCGAGGTGGATGACCCGGGACGCCGCGACCCCGGCCTGCGCGAGCACGTGGGCGAACAGGCCGTTGCTCTTGTTCACCCCGGCGTCGCTGGAGGTGAGCACCTGGGTGAACCTGATGCCGGCGAGCTCCGGCCGCCGCAGCAGCCGGCGCAGCTGGTCCGGCGAGAAGTAGGTGTCGGAGACCAGGTGGACGGGCCGGCCGAGCTTGGTGATGGTCAGCTCGGCCAGTTCGGCAACGGCCAGGTCGGCCCGGCAGATGTCCCGTTCGAGAGCGACCTCCATGGCGACGAGGTCGTCGATGCTGCCGCTGCCGGGCAGCGCCGCCGCCAGCACCGACCAGATCTCGTCCAGCCGGGCCTCCGGCGTGCCGCGCCCGGCCTGGCTGCGCTCGCGGGCTCTGGTCTCGGCGTGCACCCGCAGCTGGGCGAACTGCGCGGGCGACAGCGACGGCGGCAGCAGCCCGGCGGCGGCCAGCCGGTGCCCGAACAGCAGGAAGGCGTGGGTCGGTTCGGGCACGAGCCGCAGCAGCAACGTGTCGAACACGTCCAACGTCAGCACCTCGGCCCCGCCGGACTCCAGATGGGACCAGACCTCACGGATCCGGACGTCGGTGAACACGGGCGTCCTCCACAGACGGGGGCACCACGGCCACCGCCGACAGGCCGGCTGGTATCCGGGTCAGACTGGACAGTGACCGGCCGGAGCTGAATGAACGGCCCGATACTATGAATCGGCCCGGTGGCCGCAGTCACCGGAGTACCAGGTCCGGCCGCCGGAGCGCCAGGCCGGCCACGTATCGTCTCGGCGCGGTGTCCGCCGGTCAGTGCGATCCGGTGTTCCCGGTAGCGTCGGGCCCGTTTCCCACTTGGCGCGGCTCACGGAAGGTTGTCGGTGTCGAACCTGACTGATGAGCGGTCCGCACCGGCGGCCACGCTGGCGGCGCGGCAACGGATCCACGACGACGGGCGGGGCCCGGATTCCCGCCGGCTCGCCCGTCGCAGCCGAGCCCAGACCCGGGTGCGCTGGGAGCTGCTGCGCAATCTGATCCGCAAGGATCTCAAGGTCAAGTACAAGGGGTCGACCCTCGGGTTCGCCTGGTCGCTGGCGAACCCGCTGCTGCTGCTCGCCGTGTACACCCTGGTGTTCCAGGTCATCATGAACGCCGGGGTGCCCCGTTTCGGCGTCTACCTGATGTCCGGCCTGCTGATCTGGAACGCGTTCTCCGCCAGCGTGTCCGCGGCCAGCGGCAGTGTGGTCTTCAACGCGAACCTCGTGAAGAAGGTCCGTTTCCCGCTGCCGGTGCTGCCGCTTTCCGCCGTGGGATTCGCCATCGTCCACTTCGTCCTGCAGCTCGCCGTGCTCTTCGCGGTGGTCGCGGCGCTCGGTTACAGCTTCGTCGGCTTCCAGCTGTTGCTGCTGGTGCCGGCGTTCACGGTAGCGATGATCTTCACGATGGGCCTGGCCATGCTCGTGTCAGCGCTCAACGTCCGATACCGCGACACCGAGCACCTGCTGGAGGTGGCGCTGCTCGCGTGGTTCTGGCTCAACCCGATCGTGTATCCGGTCGGGCTGATCCGTAAACTTCTGCACGAGTGGACGTGGATCTATTTCCTGAATCCGATGGCGACGGTCGTCGCGACCTTCCAGCGGGCAATCTACAAAGGGCCGACCGTCAACCCCGCGAACGGGCAGGGCATCCTGGCCGACCCCGGATACTTCTTCTACCTCGAACATCTTGCTGTCGCGGGCGCGATGTCGCTGGGCCTGCTCTGGCTGGGAACACACGTGTTCCGCCGCATGCAGGCCGACTTCGCCGAGGATCTCTAGAACCCGGCTGAAGTGGTCACGACAACCGTCATGATCGTGTCCGCGGAGGCAGTGAGGAAGGTTTGACAGACGTGCCAGCGCAGCAGTCACCAGCCGGCCCGACCGTGACCGGCGAGGCCTTGGACGCTTCGGACGCTTCGGACCCGGACGTTTCGGACGCGGCGATCACCCCGACCCCCGCACCCGCGACGGGCCCGGCGGGCCCAGCGCCCGTAGCGGGCCCGGCGGACGGGGCAGGCCGGACGGACGGGGCAGGCCGGACGGACGCGGTGAGCGAGGCGTCCACGGCGACTCAGGGATCCCCGCCGGTTGCCCCGGTGGTGATCCGGGCGACCGGTGTGAGCAAGAAGTTCATCTCCTACCACCGGCGGGCAACCAGCCTCAAGGAGCTGTTCGTCCGCCGCGGGCAGGCCAGCGGGGACGATTTCTGGGCGCTGCGCGACATCGACGTGGAGATCGGCAACGGCCAGACGGTGGGGCTCGCCGGGGCGAACGGCTCCGGCAAGTCCACGCTGCTGAAGGTGCTGGCCGGCATCCTGCGCCCGACCCACGGCGAGGTCTCGGTCAGCGGGCGGATCGCCTCCCTGCTGGAGCTCGGCGCCGGCTTCAACGGCGAGTTGACCGGCCGGGACAACGTCTACCTCAACGCGTCCCTGCTCGGCCTGTCCCGCCGTGAGATCGACCGGATGTTCGACTCGATCGTCGACTTCGCCGAGCTCCCCCACAAGATCGACGACGAAGTCAAGCACTACTCGTCCGGCCAGTACGTCCGGCTCGGGTTCGCCGTGGCCGTCCACGTCGACCCGGACGTCCTGCTGGTGGACGAGGTGTTGGCGGTCGGAGACGAGGCCTTCCAGAAGAAGTGCCTGGCGAAGATCGAGGAGTTCCGGCGGCAGGGACGCACGATCCTGTTCGTCACGCACTCCCTGGACCTGGTCGAGAGCATCTGCGACCGGGTCCTGGTCCTGGAGTCCGGTTCGATGATCTTCGACGGCGCGCCGGAGATCGGCACCCGGCTGCTGCGGCAGCGCCTGGGCAGCCTGCCCTCGGACGGCTCCGTGCCCTACGACGCCGCCGCCGTCCGGCCCGTCCTGGCGACCTTCGCCAGGGACCCTGGGGGGCTGCCCCAGGTCCAGTTCGACCCGGGTGAGAAACTGACCGTCTCCCTGACCCTCGACCTCACCCAGGACGCGCCGGAACGGATCTACCTGCACGTCTACGTTCTCGGCCAGCACGATCTGCCGATCTGGCTGATGGAGACGCCCGTCGGCGGCATACCGAGCAGACCCGGACTCCTCACCGTGGACTTCACCGTGCCGAAAATCCCCGAGCTGCTGGGCGCGTTCGCGATCAGCGTGCACGTCTCCGACGCCACCACCGGCGTCCCGATCACCAAACGGCGCTTCGACGACCTGTTCGGGATCAGCGGCCCGCAGGCCGGTGGCCTGCTCAAAGTCGACTACGAGGCGAGGGCCCGCGGATGAGCGACCCGACCACCCCCGACCCGGCCCCCGAGGCTCCCGGCCCGACCACCG
>NZ_CAAAFS010000083.1:0-4946 GCF_900634755.1 Protofrankia symbiont of Coriaria myrtifolia | reverse complement strand
AGGGCCCGCCGATGAGCGACCCGACCACCCCCGACCCGGCCCCCGAGGCTCCCGGCCCGACCACCGTGCCCGCTGGCACAGCCACCGTGCCAGCCGGCACAGCCGTCGAACCGACCGCCGTGGCCGGGGAGCCGACCGTCGAGTCGGCCGCCGAACCGCTGGTGACCGTCGTCATCGTCAACTGGAACGGCGCGCACCTGCTCCCGGCCTGCCTGGACGGGCTGGCCAAACAGGTCACCGGCTTCGCCTTCGAGACGTGGGTGGTCGACAACGCGTCGGCGGACTCCTCCCGCGCCCTGCTGGCCGAGCGCTACCCGTGGGTCCAGGTGGTGCCCTCCGAGACCAACCTCGGCTTCGCCGGCGGCAACAACCTCGCGCTACGCGCGGTCACCACCCCGTACGCCGCCCTGCTCAACAACGACGCGGTGCCCGAGCCGGACTGGCTGGCCAACCTGCTGGCGCCGTTCGACGCCCCCGGCGGCGACCGGCTCGGCGCGGTCACCGGCAAGGTCGTCTTCCTCCCCCGCTTCCTGCGGCTGCGGCTGTCGACGCCGACCTTCACCCCCGGCCCGCACGACCCGCGCCAGCTCGGCGTCCGGGTGTCGTCGGTGACCGTCGACGGCCGGGAGACGCTGCGGGAGGTGCTGTGGGAGAAGCTGACCTTCGGCGCCGAGGGTGGCCCGGACGCGCCGTTCTTCTGGACCCGCGGTGACGGCGAGCTGTGCGTCCCGGTCCCGGAAGGGGGCCCGGTCACACTCGGTTTCACCTGGGCCGGCCAGGCAGCCAAACCGGTCACGCTGAGCTGGGACGGCGGGTCGGTTACCCTGGACGCCGGCGCCGAACCGTCCACGGTGGAGTTCACCGTCCCGGGCGACGTGGCACGCGTCGACGTGATCAACAATGTCGGCGGGATCGTGCTGCGCGACGGGTACGGCGCCGACCGCGGCTATCAGCAGATCGACACCGGCCAGTTCACCCGCCCCGAGGAGGTTTTCACCGCCTGCGGCAACGGCATGGCGATCCGCACCCGGCTCGGGCACGAACTCGGCTGGTTCGACGACGACTTCTTCCTCTACTACGAGGACACCGACCTGTCCTGGCGGATCCGCGCCCGCGGTTACACGATCCGTTACATACCGGACGCGGTGCTGCGGCACGTCCACTCGGCGTCCAGCGTCGAATGGTCACCGCTGTTCGTCTTCCACACCGACCGTAACCGGCTGCTGATGCTCACCAAGGACGCGAGCGCCCGGATCGCGGTGGCTGCGGTGGCCCGCTACCCGCTGACGACCACGTCGATCGCGCTGCGGACACTGCGCCAGGCGTGGACGGCGCGCAGCCTCCCCCCGCTGCGCCCGACCTGGCTGCGACTGACGGTCATCGCCTCCTACCTGCGGCTGCTGCCGGCCATGCTGGCCCGCCGGCGGGCGATCTCGCGGACCGCCTCGACCCGCCGTCACGAGCTGGAGAACTGGCTGGTGCGACGATGACGACCGGACCGACAACCAGCTCGGCGACCGGGCCGGCGCGGACACGCGCCCCGCTGGCGGTGGCCGGGCCGGCCGGCGGCGTCCGGGCCGCCGTCTACAACAGGTTCTGGCATTCCATGGGCGGCGGTGAACGCCACAACGGCATGATCGCCGAGGCGCTCGCGTCCGAAGGCGCCGAGGTCGACCTGCTGGGGCATTCGGCGGTCGACCTGGACGCGCTCGGCGCCCACCTCGGGCTCGACCTGTCCGGCTGCCGGTACCGCCTGCTGCCCGACCGGGGCGACGACGCCGTCGCCGAGATCAGCGCCGAGTACGACCTGTTCGTCAACGGCTCGTATATGAGCCGACTGATCCCCCGCTCGAAGCACGCGGCGTACCTGTGCTTCTTCCCGACACCGGCCGATCACGACGCGGCCGCGTGGCGCCGGGCCGCGATCCGCGCCGGCAGCCCGTTCCTGCGGGGCGTACGTCCGGCGGTCGGGTACGGGACGGGCTGGTATCCGCCCGAGGGCGGCCGCCGCCGGCAGTGGGTCTGGTCGAACGGCGCGGGGATCCTCTCGGTCGCCCCCGGCGGCGAACGGGTGCTGCACGCCGACGTCGGCCGGCCAGGGGCGCCCGGGACGGTACGGCTGCGCGTCCTCGACGCGGCCGGGCAGGCCCTCGCCGACATCGAGGTCGGCACCGTGTTCACGTCGATCTCCGTGCCGCTGCCCGCCTCGTCCACCGGGACCGAACTGACCCTGGTCAGCGAGACGTTCACCCCCGCGGCGGCAGGCGCTCCGGGCGCACCCGACGTACCTGGCATCTCAGATACACCTGATAGATCAGACGCGCCGGACGCGCCGGACGACACATCAGACGCGGCGAGCCCGCCGAACGGGACGAGCCAGGCGGACGGGACGGGACGGCCCGCGGGCGGCGCGGCGGCATCCCGGGACATTCGCCAGCTCGGGGTGGCGCTCAGCCGGCCGCGGGTGACCGACCGGCGCGAGGGCGTCCGGGCCCGGGTGGCGCTGCGTTTCCCCTGGCTGCTCACGGACCCGCGTGACCTCGGCTATCTCGACGCCTACGACGTGGTCATGGCGAACTCGGCCTACACCCGGGACTGGATCCGCCGGCTGTGGCGCACCGACGCCGACCTGCTCTACCCGCCGATCCAGGTGGCGCGCCTGGCACCGGCCGAGGAGCGGGAGCGGTCGGTGCTGAGCGTGGGGCGGCTGTTCGCCCCCGGCCTGGGGCACGCCAAGCGGCAGCTGGAGATGGTGCGCTGGTTCGGTGAGCTGTACCGTTCGGGCGCGCTGCCCGGCTGGCGGATGCACGTCGTCGGCGGTTGCGAGGACTCCCAGCTCCCCTACCTGGAACAGATTCGGGACGCGGCCCGCGGCCTGCCGGTGGAGATCCACCCGAACGCCCCGCGGCACGAGGTGGAACGGCTGCTGTCCACCTGCTCGGTGTTCTGGTCCGCGACCGGCTACGGGGAGGACGTCGACCGCCGGCCGTGGACGGCGGAGCACTTCGGGATGACCACGGTCGAGGCGATGGCCGGCGGATGTGTCCCCGTGGTGATCGACAGCGCCGGCCAGCGCGAGATCGTCCGGCACGGGCTCGACGGCTTCCGCTGGACCTCCCCGCAGCAGCTCGCCTCGTTCAGCCGGCGCCTGGCCACCGAGGACGGGATGCGCCGGCGACTCGCGGCAAGCGCGATCGCCCGCGCCCAGGAGTACTCGGACACGGCGTTCGCCACCCGCTGGCGCGACACAGCCACCCGCCACCACCTCTACAGCAAGTCGCGGCAGGTGGAGGGCAATCACTTTCAGTGATTGCCCTCCATTCAACAGAGAACAAACAAGACAGACAAAATCGAACAACGTCGTCACGATCCAAGGACTTTGAGCCCTGGAGTGGATCACCATGGAGGACCGCGTGATCACCTTTGGCGATTATGCTCCGCCAGGATGAGCAGCACCGGGGAGTACTGACCACCGAGAGACACCGACCAGCAGGACCGTTCACGCCGGCTACCAAAAGCTACCGGCAGCATGGCCTGTCGGCCCACAGCCCGGCGGGTGGCATCGCCGGGCAACTGTGGTACTCACGGACGTACCCATGGAGAGGAGCGAGGTCGATGCGGGTCATCCTGGACGGAACGCCCCTGCTCGGCCCGCGTACCGGAGTGGGCCACTACACCGGCCATCTGCTTGCCGAACTACCGTTACTGCCCGGCCTGGACGTGGCCGCGACCGCGTTCACCTGGCGCGGGCTCGAGGAGTTCGCCCCAGCCCTGCCACCGGGCGTACGGCCGGCCGCACGCCGGATCCCGGCCCGACTCGTACACGAGGCATGGGCGCGCACCGACGCGCCGAAACTGGAATGGCTGGCCGGCGCGGCCGACGTGGTACACGCCACGAACTTCGTCCTGCCACCGCTGCGCCGCGCCCGCGGTGTGCTGACCATCCACGATCTCGCCTATCTCAAGCTCACGAACACCGTCTCCACCGCGTCCGCCCGCTACCGGGAACTGGTCCCGCGCGGCCTGCGCCGCGCCGCCGCCGTCGTCACCCCGAGCGCGGCGATCGCCTCCGAGATCGCCGACACCTACCGGCTGGATCCGGCGACGGTGACCGTGACCCCGCTCGGCGTGGACGCGGCCTGGTTCGACGCGTCCCCGCCGTCCGCGCGCTGGCTCGCCGCCCGCGGCCTGCCCGAACGGTATCTGCTGTTCGTCGGCACCCTTGAGCCGCGCAAGAACCTCCCGACCCTGCTGGAGGCGGTCCGCGGCCTGCACGCCGAGGTCGCCGACGCCCCGCCGCTGCTGCTCGTCGGGCCATCCGGATGGGGGCCGCTGCCCGACCAGTCGAGGCTGCCGACCGGGGCGGTCATCACCACCGGTTACCTGCCGACGAACCAGCTCCGCCGGCTGGTCGCCGGAGCCGTCGCCCTGTGCTTCCCCTCGTTCTACGAGGGTTTCGGCCTGCCTCCACTGGAGGCGCTGGCGGCCGGGACCCAGGTGGTCGCCTCCGACATCCCCGCCGTCCGGGAGGTCGTCGGCCCGCTGGCCGGCAAAGGGGTACGGCTCGTCCCACCGATGGACGCCGAGGCCTTCACCGACGCACTGATCGGCGTACTCAAGGAGATCCCCGACCCGGCCCCGGGCCGCTCCCATGCCCGGACGTTCACCTGGCGCCGCACCGCCGAACACACGGCCGCCGTCTACGCCTCCCTCACCTGATCCAACCTGTAGGTGGAAACCGCTGTGCTATTGCCCCATTTCGTGGGTCTCGCAGGTCACGAACGTGCCGTTTCTCGTTGATCTTACCGTTTTGTGGTAATCGATCGTCCGGCGGGCGGCGCCCGGATCGCACGCCGAAACGGCAGCGGCCCGGAGCCGGTGGGCCGACACCAACCCCAGGTCCTGGTCCCCGGCCCCGCGGACACAGGACTCAGAGACCTATGGCT
>NZ_CAAAFS010000082.1:0-3772 GCF_900634755.1 Protofrankia symbiont of Coriaria myrtifolia | reverse complement strand
GTCCGGGATCGTGGCCTGGAGTGATCCCGGACAGTCGCCGGTCCGGTGGTGCCGGGTCGCGTTTCAGCGGCCTGTCGATGGCCCATCCGGCTGAGCCTGCGAGCGTCGAGCTGGCCCAGCCGGGCTCGGCCCTGGTCATCCTGCGGCCGGCGCCCGTACTGCCGGCCGGTGTGCAGATCTGTCTGGGTCTCGCCAGCACGGACGCGGACACGACCACCTGGTGATCGACGCTCGCGGCGGAGGCCACCTACGCGTCCCTCTGGCACTCGAAGGTCACGCGCCTCGTCCTCTGCCGCTTGCGTTCGCGTGCGGATGGGGCGCTGGACTGTCGGATGTGGCTATCCGTCCTGGTGCGTCGCCGTCATGGCTCTGCCCCTGGCGCTGTCATCACGCCCACAGCGGTGCTCACACATCGCGACACGAACACTCTTCAACGTCAAGACACGGTGACACGAACACTCTTCCATAACAATGGGTGGCCGCGTAGGCACTCCATGGAACAATATCGTCGCTATACGTGATGTTCGGATGTGGGTGGCGACATCCACCGATTCGAGGAGTGGGAATGTCTGAGCGACGATGGCGACTCAGGGTGTGGGCGGCGGTGATGGCCGCGGTCGGGGTGATGTTCCTGCCAGCAGCGGCCCTGGCCTCCCCGGGCGGGTCCCTGAAAACCGGCACCGTGCGGGCCTGGGGCGACAACAACTTCGGCCAGTTGGGTGACGGCACCACCACCAACCGGACAACGCCGGTGCCGGTCGTGAGCCTGGACCGTGTCACCGCGATCGCCGGCGGCGGGGCCAGCGGGTATGCGCTGCGCCGGGACGGCACCGTGCGGGCCTGGGGCCGCAACAGCTCCGGCCAGTTGGGTGACGGCACCACCACCAACCGGACAACGCCGGTGCCGGTCGTGAGCCTGGACCGTGTCACCGCGATCGCCGGCGGCGGGGTCAGCGGGTATGCGCTCGTGAAGTAAAGAAAGGATCAGCTAGCCGGGCCACCGACGGCCCTGCCCCGGGCAGCCTGCGTGGATCGGGCTGCCCGGGGCACTCGGCAACCGGGTGCGGGTGACCGGGGTGGCCGCCAGTGTGCCCACCGCTCGTCGTTCCCTGGTTTCCCGCCCCTGGCGCGCCGGCTGATGGATGATCAGCAGATGGCCTGCCGACGCCGGACGAGTACCGAACTCGCCCGGCGTCGGGTCGGTCTGCGGGCCACACGGCCGGAGACCATCCCAGCAGTAGCGGCATGCGCCTCGGAGTAGTACCCGAGGCAGCCCTCGTCGACGTCTGCCTGGGCCTGCGGGTGTCAGCGGAACTGTTCGGCGATGCCCTCGCTGCGCATCGCGGTCCGGTCGTGCATGCGGCCGGGCCGCCCCGGACCACAGGGGGCGGCCCGGCCCGTCGCTGATACCGGTCGTCTTCGCGGTGTTCTGTCTCCTCTTCCCGAGCACGAACGCGCTGCGGCCCGGGCGCCCTGCCCGGGGACGGCGTACCTGCACCTCGGTCCCGCCCGTCCGGAGCCGCTCACCTCCAGCCGCGGCGTAGGCGAACACGTCCGCCAGGGTGCGCGGCCTTGTCTCGGGCCGGCCCGCCACGGCGAAGCCCGTGCCGCCAGCAGCGGGCGGATCTCCCCGCGGCCCGGGTGACGGTGACCCGGCGGACCAGCTCCAGCGGCCCGGAACGGCGGGAAAGCGGCGGAAACAGCCCCCCGACGCCATCACGATCATCCTGTCGAGACGTCACTACGGCCATTCGGCCCCGCCATGTTTTTGGTGTGGCCGTCCAGGGCGATGCTGGCCCTCGGGTCCGCCGCTGCCGCATCCACCACACATCCGGCCGCGGCGTATTCGTCTACGACAACGGTGCGGGGCTGTTCGAGAACAACGAGATCAGCGGTAACCGGAAAGCCGATTGGAACGTGTCGGGCGCCGATAGGACAAAAATGATCCGCCGGTGAGAGTCTCGCGCAGGCCGCGAGCGTGCCTGCGGAACAGGATTGTTCAGGGCAGCCTTCAGGCTGGGCGGGGATACAACGCGCCGACTCGCCAGGATGGGTGGCCGGGGGGCCGACGTACCGTCGAGCACGGCGTGCCAGCGCCACGCGTAGGCCTCGCGTGGCGGTCCCTGCTGGGTCTCGTTCCCGGGCGCGGCGGGTGCGGCGCGGTCCCCGCGGCGGTCTGGAGGGGCGCCCTCGAACCCGTGCAGGACTTTGGCGGCGATCTTTCTTCGGTGCGTCCGCCCCGGTCAGACGGCCGGTCCCTGAATGGCGGGGAGGGGGTGTTCCGGGGTGTCGAGCCAGAACGTCTGCCCTTCGGGGGTGACGGTAATACCGATGCGGGTGTGATCGGGCCGTCCGGCGTCGGTCCACCATCGGTAGGCGGTCTCAAGGTCGTCCCAGAGGCGGCGGGGGCCGTACTGCCTTACCTCGTGGGCGGTGGTTCCGGGAGTGAGGGATGCCCAGGATCGGGAGGCGGGGTGTGACAGGAGGAGTGTCGCGGTGTCATCGTCGCCTCGTTGCCCCGTGATGCAGTCGGGAAGCCGGGTGCCGATGGCGAATCCGGCGTCGAAATCGGTGAATGGTTGTCGCGGGTACAGCTGAGTCGTCGTCACCCGCGCGCCGTCGGCTGTTTGTCGGTGGAACCTGGTGGGACGGTGGTTGCGGAGTCGTATGAAGGGCGCCTCGCCATGGAATCGGCCGTGTGCGGTGCCGTCACCGTGGACGGTGACGGCGAGGAGCGCCCCGTGGTGGAAGGTGGCTGCGAGAGGGAGCAGTATCCGGCCGGCGGGCCGTGTCTGTTCGACCCAGGCGTAGGGGATGGTGGCCGCGGCGGCAGTGGCGATGATTCGGTCATACGGTGCCCGCTCGGGGTATCCGAGGATACCGTCACCGATGATCACTGTGACCGGATAGTTGTTCCTGCGCAGAGCCTGTCGGGCGTGGCCGGCGATCGTGGGATCAATTTCTATCGTCGTGACGCGTCCGGTGCGGGTTCGCTCGGCGAGCAGCGCGGCATTGTAGCCGGTACCGGTCCCGATTTCGAGGACGTCCATCCCCTCCCGCACGTTCAGGAGGGTGAGCATCCGGTCGACGAGCCAGGCCGCGGTGTTGGAACTCGTGGGGAGGATGCCCTTGTCGGGGCGCTCGCCGTCGTCGACCTGGATTGCTACAGGATCGCTACTCTCTGCCAGTGCCGACCAGGTTTCAGGGTCGTCATCCCGGCGTAGCGGGACCATCCATCCATCGGGGCCGTCGACCCAGATCGTGTCCGGAACGAACGCCGCGCGTCTCACAGCCATCCGGTTCCCCTACATATCTGACAGGGTTTTTGCTCCCGCTTTCCGTCAATGACAACGATGATTTTACCCGAACCATCGCACGCCGAACACTCCAGCTTCTTCCTGTGTTTTCCAACTTTTACCCGGCCTCCCACGGAATCTCCTTGAACAACCGTAGAGAAAATTGGCGGCGGCCTGTCGGGCCCGAGTTGACGCCCCTGTTTCTCCGGGTGTGCCGCGCGACGCGGCGGCAAGCCCGATGAGATCGCGGCGGTTCGCGGCGGCCTCCTCGTCTCCGGACACCGACGTGCCCGCCGGACCCTGCCGCTGGGAGCACTGGGGAACCCGCGTAGCCGGCTACGGCGCGCCTACCTGTACCGCACCGCCTTGGCCGCCCCCGAAACCGCCGAACAGATCTACGCCACGTTCCGTGTAGCAGCGGTTTTCTACCCGCGGCTGACGACGGGATGGGCGGGGGCTCTCGTAGCCTCCAGGGG
>NZ_CAAAFS010000081.1:0-5472 GCF_900634755.1 Protofrankia symbiont of Coriaria myrtifolia | reverse complement strand
GCAGGGCGCTGGCCGGTGGCGGGGCGGGGTCGCTGTCGCGGCGCTCGTCGGGCTGGACGCGGTGGTGGTCGCCGCGCTGTGGCCGACGCTGGTGCGTCCGCTCTGGTACGACGAGGCGTGGCGGGCGTATCACCTCAGCGTCGGCGCGGGCTGGTTCGAGGCCCTGCGGACGGCGAACGCGCCGCTTTCCGGAGGCTGGTTCGCGGTCGAGAAGCTGGCGGCCGCCCTCGGCGGTGACACCGAACTCGTCCTGCGGGCGCCCCAGATCGTCGCGCTGGTCGTGCTGTCGCTGGTCACCTACCTGCTGGGCCGGTGGTGGCTGCCGCGGCCGGCGGCCACGGTCGTCGCCGGGCTGCTCACGGTCAACGGCGGGCTGCTCGTCTACGGGCTGCAACTGAAGTCGTACCTGCCGGAAGCCGCGTGCGCGGCGGCCGTTGCGCACCTGTGGCTGTGCGCGCGCCGCCGTGCCGAGGCGGGCCGGCGCCTGTGGCCGGCGCGGGCGGGGATGGCGCTGTGCGCGGTCATGGCCGTCACGTCGCTGTTCGTACTTGCTCCACTGCTGCTACTGGACGTCGTGGACGCCGCCCGGGCCTGGTGGGCGCACCGCCCACACCGGGCCCGGAGCACCGCGACCGAAACGGATGCCGCGGCGCCGGAGTCCGCCCGCTCACGGCGGAGGTCACGACAGGGCTCACGGCGGAGGCCACGGCAGAGCACCTGGCAGAACCCACGGCGGCGCCCGATATCGGCGGGGCTGGCCGGGTCCGTGCTGGTGGGCGGCTGCGGGCTCGCTCATCTTGTGCTGTTCGTTCTGCCGCAGAGCTATCTGACCACGAACCCGTACTGGCGGAATTTCTTCCTCACCCGGAACAACGCCGCCGGCCAGTTACGCACGGCCCTGTGGGAGCTGCCCCGCAACGCGTTCACCGCGGCGATGACCAGGCCGGACGCCCAGTTCGGCTCGCCGTTCACCGGCTCACCGCTGCTCGCCGGCCCGGATCACCGGCTGCACGTGTGCGTGATCGTCGGGGCGCTGGTGTGCTGGGCGGCCGGCCTGGACGTGGCGGTGCGGGACAGGGCGGGCCGGGCGTTGCTGCTCGCGCTCGGCGGGGCGCTGGCGCTGATCGCGTTCGCCTCGGCGGCGGGACGATGGCCGGTCGGGTTCGTCCGGGCGAACCTGTTCCTGCTTCCGTTACTGTACGTGCTCGCCGGCACCGGCGGGTCGGCGCTGCTCCGGTCCGCGCTACTCCGGTTGGCTCTGCCTCGGTCAACGCTGGTTCGGTCAACGCTGGTTCGGCCGGCCCCGCCCTGGGCGGCCGAACCCGGGCCGAGCCGGTTGTGGGCGGGGCCGGGCGGACGCGTGCTGGGCCGGGTGACTGCCGTGTTGCTCGTGGGCGCGGTTGCGATGTTCGTCCTGGCGGCCGGGGCGGTCGCGGCCCAGCGGAGCAGGCAGGTCCGGGCGAGCGCGACCGGCCCGCTGCTGCTCGGTGACATGCGGGAGCTGGTCGCTGTCCAGCGGCGGACAGCCGAGCCGGGCGACGTCCAGGTCGTGATCCCCGGACGCTGGGACGAACGGCAGTGGTACAAGGCCCAGCAGTACTACGCGCGCTACCACGCCGGCCGGACGACGGGCGGCCAGACGACAACGACAGACCATCCGGCGGCGGATACGGCCGGCCATCCGGCGACGAGCACGCTCGGGCCGCCGGTCGCTGAGGCGGACACTCTCGTCCTGCCCCCGCTGGGCTGGGACGTCTCGATCCCGCCGTTCCTCGCCGGGCGCCCGCGGGCCGGCACGTTGTACCTGGTCACCTACAACCTGGTGTTCCCGGACGCCGTCCGCGGCCTGCACGCCCTGCTCGGCGGGCTCGGCTGGTGCCCGGACGAGCCGACCCGGCGCTCCTGGCCGCTGACCGGTGAGATCACCGCGTTCACCCGCTGCCCGCCCGCGACGCCTCCGTCGGCACCGTCGCCTCCGCCGACCCCGACCCCGGCACCGACGGCAGCGCCGACGACGACAGCCGGAGCAGCGGCATGAGCGCGCGTGCCAGGGCCGTCCAGCCGAGCACGGCGGCGGCGCCGAGCAGGCCAATGACGGATCCCAGGTAGCGGTAGTCGAAGCCGGCGGTCAGCGCCGCGAGCACCAGCACGGACAGGCCCGCCCCGGACGCCAGCCAGAACATCCGCCCCAGCCCGGCCAAACCGCCCCCGGCCGAACCGTTCCCGACGGGACCGGATCCGACGGGACCAGGCCTGGTGCGGCCCCGCCGGACGCCGGCCGACGCCGCCACGGCGCCGGCGAGCAGGCCGGCTCCGACCAGGGGCATGGACAGGTAGCCCAGCCTGCTGTACGCCGTCAGCTTCCCGGCGAGCGGCCGGGAGATCTCGGTGAGGACGTAGTGGCCGTCGGCGGCATGCGGGTTCTGCGCGGGCAGGACATTGGCCAGCTCCGTGGGCAGCTCCCAGGTCGCCGCCCGCGAGGTCCGCGCGTTCTCATGCTGGACGGGTGAGAAGTAGCCGATCAGGTAGGCCGCCGTGGTTGTGGCCACCATCACCGGCTGGGCCCGGATGACCTCGGCGGCGAACCGTCCGGCGAGTTCCTCGCGCCCGGCGGGGATGCTGTCGTTGCCCTGGCGCAGCGGCGAGTCGTCCGGCCACAGGTACATGTCGGGCTGGGTGCGCCGCGCCACCGGCCGCGGGTCGCACAGCGTCCGCAGCTCCGGCCCGGACAGGACGCCGCAGTCGGCGAACGGCGCCATCCGCCCGTACAGGAAGAAGCCGCTGTGCGCCGAGACGGAGAAGGTGCCCCCGTTCGCCACGCTCCACGCCGAGTAGCCGATGATCGGCACAGCGGCGGCGAGCACGAACGCAACCAGACGTGCCAGCCCACCGCCGCCACGGCCGACACGGTCGCCGGTGTCGGTGTGGTGGCCGCGGGTCCGGGCGGTCATGGCGAGCAGCGCGACGGCGCCCACGGCGAGCGGTCCGTAACCAACAGTGCGGATCGTCACGGCCGTCCCGAGCAACAGCCCGGCGGCGGCGCAGGCCCGTACGGCGGGCCGGCCCGGCCTGGCGAGCAGGACCACTCCGCCGGCGACCAGCGTCCCGAACAGGCTGTCGGCGAGGACGAACTGGCCGAGGTCGAGCACCCATGGTGACAGCAGCACTGGCGCGGCGACACAGGCGGCAATCCAGGCGGTACGCACGGTGTGAAGCGCGACAGCGTACAGGGCCGCGCCGGCCAGGAACGTCAGCAGATGCTGGACGATCACCAGCCTGGTCAGATGGGCGTGACCGTCGATGAGCAGCAGGAACATCGGGTAGCCGGACGGGCGCCAGTCCCCCGGCCACGGCCCGTTCCACGCCTGGTCGAGATAGGCCGCTGAATCCCCGAGGTACATGATCGCGGGTGGGTAGGCGACGATGACCAGCACGCGCAGGAGGGCGCCGGCCGCCGCGATCGCGACGAAGACGGCGTGCCGCCGCGCTCGGGCTCCCAGTGTCCGGCGGAAGCTCGCCCCCTGGCGAAAGCCCGCCACCCGGCCAGCCAGCGACCGAACAGCCGCCGTCCGGTCACCGGGCGGCGGCACGGACGTCCTTCCAGCGCCCAGAGCGTCAGTCCAGGGCGTCCGGGTCGAGCTTGGTGAACAGCGCCCCGGACCAGGTCAGGGCGCGGCCGGCCGGCACGGGCTGGCGCTCCCAGACGTCCAGGCTGATGCCGAGGGTGTCGGCCAGGCGCGCCGAGGTGAACGGCAGGAACGGCGCGAGCGCGGTCGTAATGCCGGAGATCGCCTGGATCGACACGGCCAGGGTGCGCCCGGCCCGCGCGGGGTCGGTCTTGACCGTCTTCCACGGTTCCTCGCGGTAGAGGTAGGCGTTGACCTCGGCGGAGATCTCCATCGCGGCCCGCAGCGCCGCCCGCAGCTCCACCCGCCCGATCAGTTCGCCCACCCGTACCAGGCCGGCGTCCACCGAGTCGATCAGCTTGGCGTGTGCGCCGTCGAGTTCCCCGGCCTCGGGTACGCGCCCGTCGAAACGCTTGCCGATCTGGGCCATCACCCGGTTGACCAGGTTGCCCCAGTTCGCGATCAGCTCGTCGTTGATCCGCCGGATGATGTCCGCGTCGGTGATCTCGGTGTCGTTCTGCTCCGGCAGCACCGTCGCGAGGGCGTAACGCAGCGCGTCCGGCTGGAGCCGGTCGAGGTACTCCCGGACGCCGCGCCCGATCCCGGCGGACTTCGACGCCTTCGCCCCGCCGAACGTCACGTACTGGTTGGCCGGGACGTCCGTCGGCAGCTCAAGCCCGCCGTAGCCGATCAGCATCGCCGGCCAGATCACCGTGTGGAACGGGATGTTGTCCTTGCCGACGAAGTAGTAGCTGGCCGCGTCCGGGTTCTGCCACCACTGACGCCACGCGTCCGGGTCGCCGGACCGGGCCGCCCACTCCTTGCTCGCCGACAGATAGCCGATCACGGCCTCGAACCAGACGTAGATCCGCTTGCCAGGGCCGAGCTCGTCGGTGGGCAGCGGGACCCCCCAGTCCAGGTCACGGGTGATGGCCCGGTCGTGCAGACCGTCCTTGACGAACTGCAGGGACCAGTTCATGACGTGCCGGCGCCAGCCGGTGCGGGTCTCCAGCCAGGCCAGCAGGTCGTCGGCGAGCGCGGACAGCCGTAGGAAGAAGTGGGTGGTGGCCCGCTTCTCCGGGACCGCGCCGGTGAGCTTGCTGCGCGGGTCGAGCAGGATGTCCGGGTCGAGGGTGCGGCCGCAGTTCTCGCACTGGTCACCGCGGGCCTCGCCGTACGCGCAGAACGGGCAGGTCCCGACCACGTATCTGTCGGGCAGGAAGCGGCCGGCCTGCGGGTCGAAGAACTGGACGGTCTCCTCGGGCACGATGTAGCCGGCTTCCCGCAGCCGGACGAAGACGTCCTGCGCGACCTCGCGATGGTTGTCGGTCATCGTCGAGGTGAACAGGTCGAAACTGATCCCGATGTCGTCCCAGATGCGCAGGAACTCCGGGTGGTAACGGTTGACGATCTCAGCCGGCGACACCCCGTCGATGTCGGCACGCACGGTGATCGGTGTGCCGTGGGTGTCGCTGCCCGAGACCATCAGCACCTGGTTGCCGGCCAACCGCTGGTAGCGGGCGAAGATGTCGGCCGGCAGGTAGGCGCCGGCGATGTGCCCCAGGTGGGGCATACCGTTGGCGTACGGCCAGGCCACCGCGACCAGGACAGGCCTGCCCCGCTCCCGCGAAACGGTCGAACCACTGGTCTCGGTCGCCTGCGAGGCGGGCGAAGCACCGGTCTTGGTCGTCACTCTCCCAACGGTAGCGCTCGCCACCGATGCTTCTCGACCGGGTTTCCCAACAACGACAGGTGCCGGACGCCGACGGCTCCGCTCGGGCCCACCGAGCAGCGCGGGCCAGGCCCGCGGGGCGGCACCGACGGGGCCCGGGGGACGGCGCCGGCG
>NZ_CAAAFS010000080.1:0-2088 GCF_900634755.1 Protofrankia symbiont of Coriaria myrtifolia | reverse complement strand
CCCGGGGGCCTGGCGGGGCGGCGCCGATCAAGCCGGCGGAACGCCGATCAGGCCCGCAGAACGTCGCCCGACTGCGCGAAGGCCGCGGCCAGCGCCTCCCGCCAGGGGCGCAGCGGCCGCAGCCCGGCGTCCGTCCACGACCGGGGCGAGAGCACCGAGTAGGACGGGCGCGGCGCGGGACGCGGGAACGCGTCCGTCGTCGTCGGCCTGACCTTCTCCGGGTCCATCCCGAGCTCGGCGACGATCGCGCGGGCGAAGCCGAACCAGGTCGTGTCGCCACCGCCCGTGCAGTGATAGATCCCACTGGCGGCACGGCCGGCACCGGCGGCGGACACCAGGTCGATCAGCCCGACGGCAAGATCCACCGACCAGGTCGGGGAGCCGCGCTGGTCGTCGACCACAGCGAGGGTGTCGCGCTCGCGGGCGAGCCGCGCGATCGTCCGGACGAAGTTGCGCCCGGACGCGCCGTACACCCACGCCGTGCGCACCACACAGGACGACGGGCACAGCGCGAGCACGGCCTGCTCGCCGGCAAGCTTGGTTCGCCCGTAGGCGGAGCGCGGCGCGGTCGGGTGGTCGGTCTCGTACGGCTTGTCCGCGGCCCCGTCGAAGACGTAGTCGGTGGAGATGTGCACCAGGGTCGCGCCGACCTCCGCACAGGCGGCGGCCAGGTGCGCCGGCGCGGCGGCGTTGACGGCATAGGCCCCGGCCTCGTCGGACTCGGCGCCGTCCACGTCGGTCCAGGCGGCGGTGTTCACGACCACGAGGCCGCCCTGGATCTTCGCCGGCCGGGCCTGGTCGCGGACGACGGCCCGCACCCGTGCCGGGTCGGTGACGTCCAGCTCGACCCGGGTGAGCCCGGCCCAGGCGTGGACCCGTTCGTCCGCCTCCAGCAGCCGACACAGGTCCACCCCGAGCTGGCCGCCGGCTCCCGTCACCATCACGCGCACCCGGCAAGTGTCGCAGACCCAATTACCCGACCGGACGCGCACCCACCGCCCATGAAGTCACATGCAGTATCCACGTAATTGCCAACGGCAATTGGCAGCTAAACTCAGAAGCGGCCCGTTGACTATGGGCTCAGCCGGCCAACGGCGGCCGGTTGCCGTCGTCCTGGAGAGATGGCGATCGTCGACTACTCGGAGATCAGACTGGTCTGGCCGACGGCCGGGATCCCGCGGCAGGCAGCCTCGACAGTCGATGCCCGCCGCGGACAGCCCGGCGCCGGCGCCCCTGCCGCCGGCACGCCCCGGCCACGCGCCCGCCGGCCCCGGCCGCCGCGGGCGGTCGTGCTGCTGACCGTGCTCCACATCGCCCTGCTGCTGACCTACTCGTTCGCCTTCACCACCTGGACGGGCTACGACGAGGCCCAGCACGTCGACATGGTCTACGGCCTGCAGCACGGCGCTGGCTGGCCAGCGCCCGGTGAGCGGATCATCGCCTCGGGGGTCGCCGCGACCTCGGACGACTTCGACCGTGGCCGCTTCGCCGAGATGTTCCAGTCGGGCGGCCGCGACAACGGCGCGCCCCCGTTCGCCGAGATCGATCCGACCCCTCGTGACCAGCGCCTGTCCTTCGACAGGCTCGGTGGGCCCGCCCCGGTCACCGACGGGCGGCTGTCCAACCAGATGGTCCAGCACCCACCGCTGATCTACGCGATCGGGGCCGCCCTGCTGTCCGTCCTGCCCGGTTCCTCGAACTGGGCGTACGACCAGCAGGTCTGGGCGCTGCGCCTGCTGAACATCATCGTCGCGGCCCCGCTGCCGTGGCTCACCTGGGAGGCCTCCCGGCGGTTCGGGCTCAGCGCGCCGCTGGCCCAGGCGGCCGCTGCGGTACCGCTGGCCGTGCCCGGGCTCACCCGGGTCGGCGCCACGTTCAACAACGACGGCCTGCTGATGCTGTCGGTCAGCGGGATGACGGTGCTGCTTGCCGGCGTGCTCACCGGCGACATGCGAAGACGGACGGCGGTGGGCGTCGGCCTGCTGCTCGGGCTCGCCTTCCTCGCCAAGGCGCTCGCTCTGCCCCTGGTGGCCGTGGTCGCCGCCGCCTATCTCGCCGGCTGGGCCCGCCCCCGCCGCTCCCACCGGC
>NZ_CAAAFS010000079.1:23834-26935 GCF_900634755.1 Protofrankia symbiont of Coriaria myrtifolia | reverse complement strand
CCCCCGATCTGTCGGCCCCCGATCTGTCGGTCCCCAGCCCGTCAGCCTCCGGCTCGCCGGTCGCCGCCTCCGCTGGTCGGCACGCCGCCCTCGCTGGTCCGGCCGGCGCGGCCAGCACGGCCCGCGCCGTGGCGGCTGGACCGTGCCCATCCGGGTGCTGCGGGCGCCGCCGGTGTATCCGGCGCTGCTCGCGATCGGGATCGCCTGCGCCACCGGCGGATGGTGGTGGGTCCGTAACTACGTCCTCTACGACGCCGTTCAGCCCAACGGATGGGCAACGGAACCCCCACGGCGCGAGCCGGTCCTGCTGCCGAAGTCCTTCTACACCTGGTACGAGTACTTCTGGCAGACCATCATCAGCCGGTTCTGGGGCGGTCTCGGGATGTTCGAGCCGCCCCAACTCTCCCCGGTTGTGATCGTCATCGCGACCACGGCCGTAGTGGGCTGCGTGCTGGCGGCGGTCGTCCGTCCCCGGGCCACCGGCGAGGCGCCCCGGGGACACCGGTTCACCTGGCCGCGCGCGGCCGTGTCCGGACGCGCGCTCGTGCTGCTCATGCCGATCCTGCTGGCCTACCTGCTGGTGGGCCAGCGCAGCTATTCGGACTACCTGAAGTACACCCAGGGCATCGCCATCCAGGGCCGGTACCTCTACATGGGCGTGGTCGGCCTCGCCGTCGTCACCGCCGCCGGCCTCGGCCGGCTGCTGCGTGGGCACGAGCGGGCCGCCACTCTGATCGTCCTGGTCGGTGCGCTCGGCATGCAGACGGCGGCGCTGTGGGCGGTGTGCGGGTACTACTGGCTGCCGCGCGGCGAGTCGGCCCCCCCGCTGCACGTCGCCGAGATCGTCACCGTGATCGGACGCTGGGCGCCGTTCCCCGTCGGGGTGACGATCACCGTCTTCGCCCTCTGCCTGGTGATCGCCTGCGTCACCGTCGCCGAGATGGTCCGCGAAGCCCGTCGATGTCCCCTGGAGGAGCCAGGCGGTTCCTCGGGGGAGCCAGGCGCCCCCACGCCGCTGCCCGCGGCGCCCGAACCGCCCGCACTGCCCGGCCTCCGCCCGGCCGGGACGGCCGGCACCCTCCTGTCCCCGGTGCAACGACCCGGGCCCGGCCAGCGGCCCTGGACCGGCAGACGGTCCCCGGCCAGGCGATGGCCCCGGTCAGGGCGTGGTGGCGACCGAGACCCGGGAGTGGTCGCCGAGCATCAGCCGGTGCGCCCGCGGCCGGGCCGCCGACGGGACGACCTCGACGTCCCGCCCGATCAGTGAGTCCTCGATCCGCCCGATCCCACGGATGGTCGCCCGCTCCAGCACGATCGAATACTCGATCTCGGTGTCCTCGATCGCGCACGAATGGTAGATCGAGGTGAACGGGCCGACATACGAGTCGACGACCCTCGTGCCCCGGCCGATGATCGCCGGCCCGCGTACGGTGGAACGCACCAGTGACGCGCCCTCCTCGATCACGACCCGGCCGACGACCGTGCTGCCCTCGTCGACCACGCCGCGGACGGCCGGCTCCAGCGACTCCAGCAGGTGCCGGTTGGTCTCCAACATGTCGTCGAGCCGCCCGGTGTCCTTCCAGTAGCCCTCGACCAGGTGCGGCGCGACCTCATAACCGCCGTCGACAAGCCACTGGATCGCCTCGGTGATCTCCAGTTCGCCGCGCGCGGACGGTTTGATCCCCCGCACGGCCTCGTGGACCGCCGGGCCGAACAGGTACACCCCGACGAGGGCAAGATCGCTCGGTGGCTGCCGGGGCTTCTCGACCAGACGCACGATCTGCCCGCCCGGCCCCAGCTCGGCCACGCCGAACGCGGACGGGTTGGACACCTTCGTCAGCAGGATGAGCGCGTCCGGCCCGCTGCGGCGGAACTCCTCCACCAGCCCCGAGATCCCGCCGATGATCAGGTTGTCGCCGAGGTACATCACGAACGGCTCGTCGCCAAGGAAGTCACGGGCGACGAGCACCGCGTGGGCCAGGCCCAGCGGCGCCTCCTGCCGAATGTAGGTGACCTCGATCCCCAGCTCGGCACCGTCACCGACGGCGGCCTCGATCTCCGCGGCGGTCTCCCCGACAATGATCCCGACATTCGTGATATCCGCGGCGGCTATTGCCTCCAATCCGTAGAAAAGCACCGGCTTGTTCGCCACCGGCACAAGTTGCTTGGCCGAGGTGTGGGTGATCGGACGCAGTCGTGTTCCGGAACCACCGGCAAGCACAAGAGCCTTCATGATCCGAACCTTATCGTGCGGCCGGACGGCGACCGTACAAGCCCACAGCCATAGGGCTCAATACCCGTCGAACGACATTGTTCCGGACGGCGTACCGGACGGCGTACCGAACACGGCGTACCGGACGGCCGGCGCTGGTTTCGGCCGGCCGCCGCGGTGGCCCGCGCCCCCCCGTCAGCCGCCGCCGAAACACCGGACCCATCGTCCTCAGGGCATCCCACAACGGGTGTGTCATGCCTACGGCGGGTACCTTCAGCAATCAGGACCACAGTTGTCCTCCGCGGCCATGACGACAGTCATGACATCAGCGGTACGGGGGTAACGCCGCGATGAATCCAGCAGCCGGCCCGCGAACACCGGCGGGATCCGTCGGCATGCCAGCCGAAGGCGGCACGAGCGGGCCACCACCGGCCCGGCCGGCCTCGACGGCCCGCCAACGGCACCATCACCCGGGACATAGTGGTAAACAGGACCATATCCGGGGACGCGGGACACATCGGGCGGTGTGTACGTCCGTGGGCCGGTGCCAGGCCATGGCGGGGGTGGGAGGTACGGCACGGTGACCGCTACGACCAGGGTTTCCGTGGACCAGCCTGCCAGCACCACGCCACCGCCGGGCCCGCGCCGCGTCCGAAGGGCCCGCCCGAGGGCGAGGTGGCGATGGTTCCTGCGCACCGCGAGGGAACGCCGGCGGCAACGCTCCCTGACCGGAAAGCTGCTGCTTGCCCTCGCCGCCGTGCTGTCGATGTCGATCGTCGTGACGAGCGTCGGCGGCTACTTCGCCTACCGCTATTTCGACTCCCAGATCACCAGGGTCACCCTGGCGCTCGGCGACGACCACGAACGACCGGCCGCGGCCCCGCCCGGG
>NZ_CAAAFS010000079.1:0-23261 GCF_900634755.1 Protofrankia symbiont of Coriaria myrtifolia | reverse complement strand
GGGCGGGCACCGGCAACATGTACCAGCGCCAGGAGGTCGTCGCCGGGGAACGCTCGGACACCACCATGCTCGCCCATCTGGACGCGAACGGAACAACCACGCTGGTGTCGTTCCCCCGGGACACCCTGGTGCGCGTTCCCGGCCACGGCCGGAACAAGCTCAACTCGGCGATCACGACCGGCGGCCCGTCGCTGCTGATCAAAACGATCGAGAACCTCACCGACATCAAAATCGATCATTTTGTGTCGATCGACCTCGCTGGCTTCAAGGCCATGACGGACGCCATCGGCGGGGTGACGGTATGCGTCAGAGCACTGCCGGACGGCAGCAGGTCCAACCTACGTGACGACTACTCACAGTGGCGCGGTGTCGTGGGCGAGAACCACCTCGACGGCGAACAGGCGCTGGCCTTCGTCCGGCAGCGCTACGGCCTGCCGGACGGGGACTTCGACCGGATCAGACGCCAGCAGCAGTTCATCAGCGCGGTGTTCCAGAAGGCCACCAGCAGCGGGGTACTTACCAACCCGGCCAAGCTGGAGGGCCTGCTCACGGCCGCCACCGGCGCGTTGACCGTGGACGCCGACACCACCGCCGACGACCTGCGCAACCTGGCGACCCGGCTGCGGGGCATGTCCGCGAACGCGATCAGGTTCGAGACCATCCCGGTCCACTCGCCGACGAGGGCCGAAGGGGCGAACGCGGCCGGCGAGATCGCGCCCTTCGGCTCCGTCCAGATCTACGACCCTGACGAGCTCGAGACGTTCCTGGCGCCGCTGCGCGGCCGTGGGAGCTCCGCGTCACAGCCGTCCCAGCGCCCCGGAACACCGACGCCGGTGCCGACACCGCCGGCTACGGCGATGACGCCCACGCCCACCGGCAGGACGCCGCTACGGCCGTCGGCGATCACGCTGGACGTTCTCAACGGCACCCCCACGGGCGGTCTCGCGACCAATGCGGCCCGGGAACTGGCCGCGGCCGGCTTCCGGATCGCCCATGTCAGCAGCGCGGCCAACCGGCACGCGGCCACCTCGCTGGTGCGCTATGGCCCGGGCAGCCTCGCCGCGGCGCGTACCGTGGCAGCCGCTGTCCCCGGGGCACAGCTGCGCGAGGATCCGTCCCTGTCGGAGCGTGTCACGCTGGTGCTCGGGACAGGCTTCAAAGGGGTGAACACAAAGGCGCTGGCAGTCACCCCGGGGCCGACCGACGCCCCGACCGCGAGCCCGGAAGATGCCACCCGGGCCACCGACCCGGAGGGCACCGCCCGCCCGGACAGCGGCGCCGGCGCGACAGACACGGGCGGCACGGGCACGGGTACGGGCACGGCAACGGGCCGACCCGCCTCGACAGGCGCCCGGCCGAGCCCGACGCCACCGCCACCGCCCGTCACCGCGGCCGAGCTCACCGCCGGCTGCACGTTCTAGCTCCAGCCCCGTCGGGTCTGGACCCGTCAGACCAGGCCAGGGCCAGATCAAGGTCAAATCAGGTCCCGCCCAGGGCCAGACCCGGTCGTCCAGGGTCAGGAACAGCCGCGGAGCTGGCAGGACCGGCCCGGGACAGCTGCCGGCCGTCCCTGGACGGGTGCGCGGTGTCTCGTTTCTCTCGTTCGGCGGGCCGGAGCGTCGGCTGTCCGCTGGCTAGAATCGCTGCGAACCGGGAGCAGTCGATCCCGGATCACCAGCGCAGCCAATGCCGTCTGCCATCCGCCGCGTAGGGTGCCGGCACAGCGCGGGTGGGCCTTATGGCGGGCCCGTCCGTCTCGGACACCCGATCCGGCGAACCATGACCTGAGTGACGATGATGTTACTTATGACTCTTCCCAGCACCCGGTGGTGAGCTGTCGTTCGCCTCATGGCAACGTCAGAGCGGCTCAAAGCGTCCTAATCAGACAGGGCCACACTGCCTCGTGGAGACCGACACCGCCACAGAAGTCGCCCCGGCCGAGGAGGACTGAACAAGCCGGTGAGTCGCAGACCTGCGCGCCGGCCGGCATTGCCCGCCGAGCTCAACCCAAGGCTCCCCCGGAGCGCGCGCCGCCATGGGCGCTCACCGCTGCGCGTGCTGTCGGTCGGGGCGGCCGCCGCCCTGTCGGTACTGGTCCTGGCGGTCAGCTCCATCGGGTGGGCGGCATACCGCTACTTCAACAGCTCGGTCACCGGGGTCGCCTGGTCGCCCGGCGGCAACCGGCCGGTCGAACGGCCCGGGGAGATGAACATCCTCCTGCTCGGGGACGACAGCCGGACGGGCACCAACGGCGAGTACGGCCAGGTCGACGGAGTCCGCTCCGACACCACGATCGTGGCCCACTTCGGGGCGGACGACTCCGTCACCCTGGTCTCCTTCCCTCGGGACACTCTCGTGACGGTGGCCCCCGGCCTCACGAAGACACCCCGGGACGGCAAGGACAAGCTGACCGACATCCTGTCCTACAGCGGGGTGGAAGGGCTCACCCGCACGCTGGAGAATCTGACCAGCCTGAAGATTGATCACTTTATCACGATCGACCTCGCCGGCTTCAAGACCATGACCGACGCGGTCGGCGGGGTGGACGTGTGCGTGGCGCCGCTGCCCGGCGGCGGCACGTCCAACCTGCGCGACAACTACTCGCAGTGGCGGGGGAAACTCGGCGTCAACCATCTAAACGGCGACCAGGCACTCGCCTTCGTCCGCACCCGGCACGCGCTGCCGGACGAGACCTACCGGGTCGCCCGCCAGCAGCAGTTCCTGTCGAAGCTGCTGGACAAGGCGACCAGCGCGGGCGTCCTCACCAATCCGGTGCGGATCACCCAGCTGATCGGCGCTGTCGGCGGCTCGCTCAAGGTCGACAACGGCCTCACCGAGAACGGCGCAATGATCAAGATTGCGCAACGGCTCAGCGCGATTACCAGTGGAAAAGTGACATTTATCACTATACCCACCTTCGTGCCAACGAAGGCAGACGGTGCCATCAACGACAAGGGCGAGATCCCCCCACACGGCCAGGTGCTGTTCTACGACCGCGCTGGCCTGGCCACCCTGCTCGCTCCGCTGCGGCCCGCGACGGACAACCCGCCGGCCGCCGGCGGCAGGAGCGACGACGCAGCCGCCAGCCAGCCCTCGCTCCCGCCGGCCCAGGTGAGCATCGCCGAAGTCCGCAACAAGACCGGCCGCTCCGGCCTGGCCTCGCAGACGACCGACGCCCTCAGCGCTCTGGGCTTCGCCGGCTCGATGCGGAAGACCACCGGCCCGGCCGGACAGGTCATGACGGAGATCCGCTACCCCGCCGGGCAGAAGGAAGCCGCGCAGACGCTCAGCCGGCTGATCACCGGCTCGCAGACCGTCGAGGATCCGACGATCAGCCGGGGGCTGGTCGTCGTCCTCGGCGCCTCGTTCACCGGTGTGACCAGCGCGCTGGACCTGCCCGCCGCGCCCGGTAGCGCGTTGCGCGGGGCGGTGGGAGCCGGCTCGGCCAGTGGCACGACAGCGGCCGGAGCGGGGGCAGCACCGGGCGCACCCGCGTCAGCGGCACCGACCGTCGCCCCAGCGAACACATCCTGCACACCTTGAGCAGGCACAGCTTTTCGTGATCAAAACTCTCGTGGCCGGCACGCCTGTGGCCGGCATGCCGTGGTGCCGGCCGCACCGCCGGCTGAAACCCGCCGGAACGAACGCTGGCTGACATGCCGGCCGACAAGGCTGGCCGGGGCGCCGACCATGCCACCAGAAGACCGGCCGGACCGGCAGTGCTCTACCGTAGGCGTCCCATGAGTACGAGCATTCGATGAGTTCATCGCCCCTGCCCGCGGGACGCCTTCTCGACGGGGTTCTCACCGGCGTCCTGGACGCCGCTGAGACTGCCGTGCCCGCGCACGCCCTCGGCGCTCCAGCCAGCGTGGGCGCTCCAGCCAGCGTGGGCGGTTCAGCCGACGTGGCCGGTGTCGCCGCGCTGCTGGCCCGTCGGGTGCGCGCGGACGCGGGACGTCCGCTGCTGACCTTCTACGACGACGCCACCGGCGAGCGGACCGAACTGTCCGCCACCACCATCGACAACTGGGTGGCCAAGACCGCGAACCTGCTCGTCGACACACTCGGTGTCACTGCGGGTGAAACCGTCCGGATCGCCCTGCCGCCGCACTGGCAGACCGCGGTGGTGCTGCTCGCCGCGTGGTCGGTGGGCGCCCAGGTGGGTGTCCACCAGCCCGGCGCCGCCACCGGCGCGGGTACCGCGGCCGGCGAGGGTGTCGCGGCCGGGACGGACAGCCACGACGACCCGCCGGTAGCGGTGTTCGTGACCGAGCAGGCCGTGGACGACCCGGCCGTGGTGGGCGACGGAGCTGAGATCATCGCGCTGTCCCTGCGCCCACTGGGTGGGCGGCTGGCCCAGCCGGTGCCAGGGGTGCTCGACTTCGCGGCCGAGGTCCTCAGCCACGGCGACCGCTTCACCCCGCCGGCGCCACCGGCGAACCAGCGGTTCCTGGCCCGGCTGGCCGGCTACTACGCGCGGACCTGGGAGCTGGCCGCGACGGACCGTGTGCTGACCACGGCCGGCTACGACACGCCGGACGGCCTGTTCGGCGGCCTGCTGGCCCCGCTGGCCGCCGGCGCATCGGTGGTCCTCTGCCGCCATCTCGACCCGGGCCTGCTCGCCCGGCGGATCGCCGTCGAGCGCGTCACCGCCATATGCGCCCCGACCCGCTACGACCCGCCCCGGCCAGTCGCGTCCGAACCAGCCGACCCGACCAGACCGCCCAGACCGGACACCCCCGCGGAGCGGGCAACACCCACCGTCCGCCACCTCACCACCGGCCTACCGTAACCGGACGCGTCAGCTGTACGTCGCAGAACGGACACCATCCCATGCAGACGGCCACCAGCTGTCAGAGAAGCAGGCCCCTCCCCCGGCGCGTGGCGCCGGGGGAGTCAGAGGGTGACCTCGCTGAGTTCGCCGGTGGCCACGTCGTAGATGAAGCCCCGGACGGATGTCGTGGCGGCCAGGAAGGGGTTGGAGCGCAGCCGCGCGATGGACAGCCGCACGTTCTCCTCGAGATCGGAGAACGCGTGGACGGGCCAGTCCGGACGGGCACCGGTGCGTTCGAGCAGCTTGTCCCGGAACCCGTCATCGGTGATCGAAATCATCCCGCACTGGGTGTGGTGCAACAGGATGATCTCGGTGGTGCCCAACTCGTGCTGGCTGACCGCCAACGAACGGATCATGTCGTCGGTGACCACTCCGCCGGCGTTGCGCAGAACGTGCGCGTCGCCTTCGCCCAGCCCCAGCAGGGCGTGCACGTCCAGACGGGCGTCCATGCAGGCCAGGACCGCGACCCCGGTGGTCGGACGGGCCGACCGGGCCCGCGGCTGACCGCTGCTCCGCCGGGCGGCCGCGAAGTCGGCGGCACGCCCCGCCAGGACGTCGGTGACGCTGTGGGAACTTTCCAGGCTTGACGGATCATCGCGAGCGTCGACCGTGGTCATGGTCGTACAACCTCCATCGGCGCGGTGCATGCATCGGCACGGTGGGCATATCGGACAGCGGGTACATCGGACGGTGAGCACGGCCACCGGCGATCCGTGCGGCACACGGCGACATCGCCATGCGGATCGCCGTGGCGGCACCGACAGCGCATGACGCCCCGCCGCACCCCGATGGGCGCCGCCGCGGGGCGAACGGTGTCGGGCCGCCACCACGGCCGGCCCCAACCAGCATGACGCGGCCACACCGATTCCGCCAGCGTTCGCCGCGGCAGGCGGCGTCACGATGCCGGCCGGGTCGCGTCACGATGCCGGCCAGCCGTTCAGGCCGGCCAGGTGCAGATCCCGGCCAGGTGGCGCTGTCGGCCAGGCCGCCCGCGGGCCGGCCGAGTCGTGCGCCGGTCGGGTCGTCGCTGTCCGCCAGGTGACGGCTGTCCGCCAGGTGTCAGGCCGGAACAGCACCCCGCAGGCATCACCCGCCGGGACACGGGGTCATACTTACCGTGAGGAGATCGGCAACTGAACGGCCCACAGACGTGACACAGACGTGACACGGGTATGACACGGACATGGCGTTGGTGGGCTGCGTACCCGGCCGGGTAAACGGCGATCGCGGTCAGAGCGTAGTCACGGCCGCTCCCCGGCCGCCGGCGACGGCCGGGAACCCGGGGGGGGTCGGATGGGTCCAGGACAGCGGTCTGTACGCTCAGCCGGTGACACAAACCGGTCGAGATCACATGAGGTGAGCGTGGCATCAATGGACGACGGTTCCAGGCGGTCGCGCTGGCAGCTACTTGCTCATGAAATGGCGAAGTTCGGTGTCGTAGGCGGCTTCTGCTACCTCGTCGACGTCCTCGTCTCCAATCTGTGCCATGGCGTTCTCGGTATAGGCTGGCTCAGCGCGAAAACCGTCTCCACCATTGTGGCCGCAACCTGCGCCTACATTGGCAACCGGCACTGGTCCTTCACGCATCGCGCACGTACCGGCCTACGGCGTGAATACACCCTCTTCGTGATCCTCAACGCCATCGGGCTCGGGATCGCCCTGGCCTGCCTCGGGATCGCCCGCTATGTGCTGGACCTGAACAGCGTACTGGCCTTCAACCTGGCCGGAAACGTGGTCGGCACCGGCCTCGGCACCATCTTCCGGTTCTGGGCGTACAAGCGGTGGGTTTTCCTGCACCCAGACGACCCGAAGGCCGTGCTGCACGCCGAGACCGACGCCCGGCGCGGCCAGCGCCTGCCCGAGCCGGTAGGCCGCCTGTAACCGCGGAAAAGCCGCTGGTAAACATCTGGGACGGATTGCACCGGAACGGATGCTCCTGGTTTTCCAGCGTGGTTCCGTTCCTGTGACGGCCGCACCGTACGGCACTTTTCGCCCCGTCTCGGCCGACTGGCCGGCCCCGGGCCTGCTCGTGTCCCGGCCGGCCAGGTGAACCAGGGCCGACCACGAGGAGAACCGCCCCGCGGGACGACATGCCGCCGGAGGCCGTCGCTGCCGTACCCATCGCATGGTTTGCCCGTCCCGCGGCCTGTCGGGTCTGTCGGGCAGCCGTTCGCCGGTACATACCGGTCGGCCGGTTCAACCGGCACGGTTTGGCTGGCACGACCCACCGGCACGGTTCGATCAACGCGGCTCACCCGCACTGCCCGGGAATGCTGCCCGGGCAGGCGGTGTGGACGCTCCCGCCGTCGCGCGTCGGCGTCAACATGCTCCCGGGCCGGCAACCAGGAATCCGACGCACGGCAACCCTGCGTAGTATCAGCCAAGGTTCACAGACGCACCGGGGAGGATTCGTCCCGCCTCGGACACCGTCGGCGCAGCCACCATGCCCAGGCCGTGTCCGATGGATGCTGGCCGACGCGAGCACCGCCCGCGCGATCGGACATCCGTCGGGTACAGCCCACCCCGTGACCCGGACCATGGCCGCCGCACCGGATGATGTGCCGCCGTATCCACGCAGACCGCATCAGAAGATCTGCATACCTGACCCGCCGGGGGGGACGTGGCAACCGGACTGACACTCGCGGTCGATATCGGCACTGGCTTCACCATGGCCGCGACCGCCGTCGACGGCCGATCGGAACCCTTACCGCTAGGTCCGGACGGACCAATGCCCGCCGTTGTCAGCCTGAGCCACGACGGCCGGCTGCTGACCGGCTCGGCCGCCGTCGACATCGCGGTGACGCATCCCGACCGCGCGCAGCCCTGCCCTCTGCGGGCGCTGGAGAGCACCGAGCAGGTGCAGCTCGGCGGCACGGCCATCCCCACGATCGAGCTGGTCGCGGCCCTCCTGCGCCAGGTCTCGCACGAGGCGATGAGCCGTTTCCCGGGCCCGCCGCCGGCGCAGGTGGTCCTCACCGCGCCGGTCCGCTGGGGTTCCGCCGAGGTCGAGCGGCTGCGGGCCGCCGCGTTCCGGGCGGGCCTGACCAGCGTCACCCTGCTCCCGGAACCAGTCGCGGCGGCCCGCTGGCAGGCCGATCCGGCCGGTTTCCAGCCGGGGACGACCCTCGCCGTCTACGATCTTGGTGCCACGAGCCTGGCGACGACCGTTCTCACCGCGACACCCGGCGGGTTCGACATCCGCGGCGAGCCAGGCGGCAACCCCGGCTTCGGGGGCGACACGATCGACGACATCCTGCTGCGCAGGATCGGCGAGCGGGCCACGAAGACCGACTCACAGGCCTGGAACGCGCTGTGGGCCGACCAGAGCCCGTCCGGCCAGCGGTCGCGCAGCCAGATACGTCAGCAGGTCGTCGCGGCGAAGGAAGCATTGTCGACCGCCACCAGCCACACCGTCCGGGCCGGCGGATCCGTCGGGGACATCGAGCTCACCCGGGCGGACCTGGAGGCCGTGATCGAGGGCGAGCTGCGCGCCACCGTGGCGGAGCTGATCCGGACGGCCGAGAGCGCGGGTGTGCGGCCAGGCGGGCTCGCCGAGGTGTTCCTCGTCGGCGGATCGACCCAGATACCGCGGATATCAGCGCTGCTGCTGGAAATGGTCGGCGTCTCACCCCGCCCGCCTCGCGACCCGCGGTACGCGGTCGCGCTGGGCGCACTGGTCGCCGTCGGCGCGGCCAGTGGCCCCGCGCCGACGGGCCACGGGCCGGGGCGCCCGGCCGGTGGGGCCGCGGGGATCGGTGGGGCTGCGGGGGCCGCCGCGGCCGGCGGGATCGTGGGGGCCGCGGCGGCCGGTGGGGCCGTCCCCGCGCAGCCTGGTCCCGACCTCAACGCGACCCGTTTCCTCCCGGAGGCCGGGCCGGCCCGGGCGGCAGCCGGCCCCGACGCGGAGCCACGCCAGGGGCAGGAGCAGTACCCGTCCGGGCCGCAGGGGTCGTACCAGCCCGGGACACCGGACGAGTACGCGCCCACCGCCAGGGCCCCGTACGGGCAGTTCCCGCCCGGCGCCCAGCACCCCTATCCGCCGACCACCCCACAGGGCGGCTTCGCGCAGTCAGGCGGATATCCCCCGCCTGGCTCCTATCCGCCGCCGGGCGGATACCCGCCGGGCGGCTATCCGGCCGGTCCGTACCCGGCGGATCCGTACCAGCCGGGCCCGTACCCGGCCGGCGGACCGCCGGGACAGCCGACACCGAGACGAACCGGGCTGATCATCGGAATCGTTGCGGCTGTCCTGATCGCCGTCGCCGTCCCGGTGATCGCGCTGACCGTGGCCGGTTCCGACAAGCCCGGGGGCAGGGCGTCCGCCGGCCCGACCCTGCCGGTGATCCCCGCCGGGCCGACGGGCGCCGCCACGTCGACGTCCGGACGGCCGTCGGCGACCCCGGCCACGACACCGCCGAGTGCCAGGTTCACCGGCGGCCTCACCGCCGCCCAGAGCGACCTGGAGGCGACGCTGGATCCCACCGAGATAGACGACTGCGTGGGGAACTCGGACGACGAGGACTCCGACATAGAAGCGTCCCTGACCTGCCGGTCGAGTAGCGGGACGCTGGTACGCGCCTTCCACTACTACGACAGCGGCTCACTGCGTAACGACATCGACTACCGGTCGGGCCAGATCACCGAGGACGGTTCCTGCCGTACCGGCAGGAACCGTATTGAAACCTGGCATGTGACCAGCCGGCCGAACGTGGACGTCGGATCACTGCTGTGTTATCACGACGGCGGTAACTATGTGATTTTCTGGAGCTACGACGACGATCTCACCGCCTTTGCCGCCCAGGGTACCGACGCGGCGGCCCTCTTCAAGTGGTGGCAGGGATTCGACCCGCTGGCCTGACCCGGTCGCACAACCGGCGGAAACAACCGGACAACCAACGAGAAAAACCGCCGGCAGGAACAACCGCTGACAGCGGGCGGCCGCCAACGGAGATAACCGCTAACGCGGATAACCGCTGTCGTCGGCGGGGCCGCGCAGCCGTGCCGCGTTCTCCTCGGCCAACCGGTAGAGCGTGGCATACACCTCCTCGACATGGGGCAGGTTCACCAGTACGAGCCGACCGCGCTGCCCCCCGCTGTCGATCGAGAGTGTGCCGGATCCCACCAGGCCCTCCCAGAAGGAACGGCTGAACGAGACGTCGCTGAGCCGGAGCAACGGGATGTCCCGGCCGTAGCGGGAGAGGATTCCCGCGCGGACGACGACCCGTTCCGTCGTCACCACGTAGCGGGTGGTTACCCATCGTAACCACGGCCGCAAGCTTGTGAAGAAGAGCAGGACCGCCCCGGCCGCGACGATCAGCCACTGGGCCGCCTGCTGGAACGAGCCCGCCGGGACAGCCCGCACACCGAAGAGGGTCAGGCCGAGAAGCACGACGAAGGCCACCGCTGGTCCGGTCAGCCTGATCCAGTGCGGATGCAGATGTAACACGACCTGTTCGTCGCTGGTCAGAATGTTGTCCGGGAATCCCACCCGGCGATGGTCTCACCGCCGCGGCGGCCGACGGAGCCGAGGGGCGGGCCGAACCGAGAGGCAGGCCGAGCCGAGGGACGGCACACCATTACAGCCATGGCCGGGCGTCACCGACGGCGCGGTTGCCCGCGGGCGCGTGGGCCAGCCGGGTGTCCACCGCCAACCGCTCAGGAGGCGGTAGCTCTACCCGAGAGCGCACGGGCCCGAGCCGATGGTGGCGCCGGCGAACGTCAGCGGCGGCTTCACCGAGGACGCACGGGCCGGGGCGGGGCGTCAGCGGAGGTGGACGACGTCCCCGGCGGCGAACGCCCGCCCGTCGACGACCAGCCGGCCGTGATCGTCCACGTCGGTCGCGGTGCCCGTGACCACCGATCCGTCGGGCAGCTCGACCCGTACCCGCTGGCCGAGCGTGTCGCACACCGACCGGTAGGCGGCCGCGGTGGCGGTGGGCTCGGCGAGCCAGCGCCGGTACACCCTGACCAGCCCCCGCAGCAGCTCGATGAGCAGTTCCCCCCGGCCGACGAGTGGCCGCGACTCCTGCCGCTGGCGCAACGCGACGCTGGTGGCCCCCGGCGGCAGCTCGTCGACGTCGTTGTCGACGTTGAGGCCGATGCCGACGATCACCGCGACCGTCCCGGAGCGGTCCCGGTCGGGGACGGCCTCGGCGAGGATCCCCGCCAGTTTCTCGCCGGCCACGAGCACGTCGTTCGGCCATTTGAGGCCCGCCGGTATCCCCGCGAACTCACGCAGTGTCGAGGCCAGCGACAGGCCGGTGACCAGCGGCAGCCAGCCCAGCGCTCCCGCCGGCACTGCCGGCCGCAGCAGCACGGAGAAGGTCAGGCCCGCGCCCGACGGCGACGCCCACGACCGGTCGAGGCGCCCGCGACCGGCCCACTGGTGCTCGGCGACGAGCACCAGGCCCTCGCCGGCACCGGTCTTCGCGGCGGCGACGAGGTCCGCGTTGGTCGAACCGGTCTCCTGGACGACCCGAACACTCAGGCCGTCCCCGGCGAGCGCGGCCGCGAGCAGGCCGGCGTCCAGCGGAAACCGCCGGTGCCGCGTCATCGATGTCCACATGTCAGCCAGAGTCCCACCGCATCCTCACCGCCGACGGCTGAAAGTCATATCGCACCGCGGCCACGCGCCCGGATCAAGAGGTAGTTGTCGCAGAATCGAGCACGGGAGGCCACGACGGCCGTACGCTGCCCGGCATGGCGCTTCCCGTTCCCGCTCAGAACCCCTCGCACGATCCGGTACCCGATCCTCTCACAACTGCCGGCAAAATCGCCGAGTTGAAGCGCGTGACCGACGAAGCGGTACATGCCGGTTCTCAACGGGCAGTCGACGCACAGCATGCCAAAGGCAAGTTGACGGCCCGTGAACGGATCGAGGCCTTCCTCGACCCGGGCTCCTTCGTTGAGACGGACGCCCTCGCCCGGCACCGCGCGCACGACTTCGGCCTCGACCGCAACCGTCCGTATGGTGACGGTGTGGTGACCGGTTACGGCACGGTCGACGGCCGCCAGGTGTGTGTGTTCAGCCAGGACTTCACCGTCTTCGGCGGCAGCCTCGGCGAGGTTCTCGGCGAGAAGATCGTGAAAATCATGGATCTGGCGCTGAAGACCGGCTGTCCGGTGGTGGGCATCAACGACTCCGGCGGCGCGCGCATCCAGGAGGGCGTCGTCGCGCTCGGACTGTACGGCGAGATCTTCTATCGCAACGTGCTGGCGTCGGGAGTCGTCCCGCAGCTCTCACTGATCATGGGCCCGTGTGCCGGTGGTGCCGTGTACTCCCCGGCCATCACCGACTTCACGCTGATGGTCGACCAGACCAGCCACATGTTCATCACCGGTCCGGACGTCATCAAGACCGTCACCGGTGAGGACGTCGGCATGGAGGAACTCGGCGGCGCCCACACCCACAACTCCCGCAGCGGGGTCGCGCACTTCCAGTCCGCGGACGAGGCTGACTGCCTGGAGACCGCCAAGGCGCTGCTGGCGTTCCTGCCGTCGAACAACCTGACGGACCCGCCCGTCTTCGCCGAGGTGGCCGACGTGGAGGCGGAGGTCACACCGGAGCTGGACACGTTCATCCCGGACTCGTCCAACACACCGTACGACATGCACACGGTGCTCGGCTACCTGCTCGACGACGGTGACTTCCTGGAGGTCCACGCCCAGTTCGCGCAGAACCTGCTCTGCGGGTTCGGCCGGGTGGACGGGCGTTCCGTCGGCATCGTCGCCAGCCAGCCGATGCATTTCGCCGGCACCCTCGACATCGACGCCAGTGAGAAAGCGGCCCGTTTCGTCCGGACCTGTGACGCGTTCAACATCCCGATTCTCACGCTGGTCGACGTACCGGGCTTTCTGCCCGGAACTTCGCAGGAATGGAACGGCATCATCCGCCGGGGCGCAAAGCTTATATACGCTTATGCCGAGGCAACGGTACCAAAAGTGACCATCATCACACGTAAGGCATACGGTGGCGCCTATGACGTCATGGGCTCGAAACATCTGCGCGCCGACGTCAACCTGGCCTGGCCGACCGCGGAAATCGCGGTGATGGGTGCCCAGGGCGCCGTGAACATCATCTATCGGCGTGAGCTCGCCGCCACCGAGAATCCCGATGCCCGTCGCGCGGAGCTGATCGCCGACTACACCTCGCATTTCGCCACTCCGTACATAGCGGCCGAGCGCGGGTATATCGACGCGGTCATTCTCCCGTCGGAGACCCGGCGTGAGGTGATCCGGGCGCTGCGACTGTTGCGGACCAAGCGGGAGTCGCTTCCTCCCAAGAAGCACGGAAACATCCCGCTGTGACCCTCCCGGGAGCCACGAAAGGATGATCAGATGAGCAGTGCTGGCGACGGCCGCGTCCCACGCCCGCACCTACAGGTGGTACCGACGAACGCGTCCGCCGAGGAGATAGCCGCCCTGATAGCGGTGCTCTGCCTGTGGGCGGGGGCGGCGGCAGCCCCCGCCCCGCCCCCCTCGGCCTGGTCGGACCGGTCCGCGACGCTGCGACGAACCGTGCATTCCGGACCGGACGGGTGGCGTTGGACGGGATTCACTCCGGGTACCCGAACCCGAGCCGAATGGTAATCATTCGATCACAGTCGGATATCACCGACCGTTTCGCGGGGCCGGACATCCGCACCAGCTCCGCGAAACAGCGAGAATGGCAGGTTTGTGGGCGCCGAGGATACACATTCCCCGGCGCCTTTCATGATCGATTCATTACACCACCAACGCGATCTCGGCAAGCAGGGACCCGACCAACAAACCCAGCCGATCAATGTTGGTCATCGAGTCCACCACGGCGGCCACGGCCCTGGCGGTACAGGACCCGCACAAGGATTCCTTTAACATTGCCAGAACAACAGCCTGCGCCGCCGAACTCGCCTAGACTCAGCCACGCTGAACGAGGACGGGAGAAACGTGCGTAAGATCCTCATTGCCAACCGGGGAGAGATCGCTGTCCGGGTCGCCCGGGCATCCCGCGACGCCGGATATGCCAGTGTCGCCGTATACGCGGAGCCTGACATCGACGCTCTGCACGTACGCATCGCGGACGAAGCGTACGCCCTCTCCGGCAGCACACCGGGTGACTCGTACCTGCGGATCAACAAGATCCTCGATGCGGCTCGTGCCAGCGGCGCCGACGCCGTCCACCCCGGATACGGCTTCCTGTCGGAGAACGCCGACTTCGCCGAGGCCGTCATCGAGGCCGGGCTGACCTGGATCGGACCGCCTCCCGAGGCCATCCGGCGCCTGGGCGACAAGACCGCCGCCCGCCACATCGCCCTCGCCGTGGGCGCCCCGCTGGCACCCGGCACCCCCGACCCGGTCGCCAGCGTGGACGAGGTGGTGGCCTTCGCCGAACAGCACGGGCTGCCGGTCGCGATCAAGGCGGCGTTCGGTGGCGGTGGCCGCGGGCTCAAGGTCGCCTGGAACGCCGAGGAACTGCCCGAACTGTTCGAGAGCGCGGTGCGGGAGGCCACCGCCGCCTTCGGCCGCGGCGAGTGCTTCGTGGAGCGCTACCTCGACCAGCCCCGCCACGTCGAGACCCAGATCCTCGCGGACAGCCACGGCACGGTCGTCGTCGTCGGCACCCGGGACTGCTCCCTGCAGCGGCGCTACCAGAAGCTCGTCGAGGAGGCGCCGGCACCGTTCCTCACCGAGGAGCAGCGCACCTCGCTCTACGAGGCGTCCCGGGCGGTCGTCCGGGAGGCCGGCTACGTGGGAGCGGGCACGGTCGAGTTCCTCATCGGCCGGGACGGGACGATCAGCTTCCTCGAGGTCAACACCCGGCTACAGGTCGAGCACCCCGTCACCGAGGAGACCAGCGGCATCGACCTCGTCCGGGCCCAGTTCCGGATCGCCGAGGGCGAGGCGCTCGACCCGGTCGACCCCGCCCCCCGAGGGCACTCGATCGAGTTCCGCATCAACGGCGAGGACCCTGGCCGCAACTTCCTGCCGGCGCCGGGAACGGTCACCCGGTTCGTCGCGCCCACCGGGCCGGGCGTGCGCGTCGACACCGGCATCGAGTCCGGCGCCGTCATCGGCGGGGCCTTCGACTCGCTGCTCGCCAAGCTGATCGTCACCGGCGCGACCCGCACCGAGGCCCTGGAGCGTGCCCGCCGTGCCCTGGACGAGACAGTCCTGGAGGGCCTGGCCACGGTCCTGCCGTTCCACCGGGCCGTCGTGCGGGATCCGGCGTTCGCGCCGGCCGACGCCACCGAGCCGTTCCGGGTGCACAACCGCTGGATCGAGACCGAGTTCGACAACACCATCCCCGTCTTCACCGGCGGGGTGGACGCCGACACCGAGCAGGCGGCCCGCGAGTCGGTCGTCGTCGAGGTCGGCGGCCGGCGTCTGGAGGTCGTCCTGCCCGCGGGCTTCGGCGCGGTCGCCGCGGGCGGCCCGGCGGCCGGCGCTGGAGCAGCCCGGCCACGGCGGCGGTCCGGCGCCAAGGCCGCCCGCGTGGCCAGCGGGAACGAGCTGACCAGCCCGATGCAGGGCACCATCGTCAAGATCGCGGTCAGTGACGGGGACACCGTCGAGGCCGGTGACCTCGTCGTCGTCCTGGAAGCCATGAAGATGGAGCAGCCGATCACCGCGCACCGGGCGGGCACCGTCGCCGGGCTCACCGCGACCGTCGGCGCGGTCGTCTCCAGCGGCGCCGTCCTCTGCGAGATCAAGGACTAGTGGAGCCGGGGCCCGCCCGGCCCGCCCCGGTTCGTTCGTAGTTCGTAGGCTGGTGCTCATGGGCACCGACGGCGCGGACGACAGCGGGACGGACCGGGGCGGGGCCTACCCGCCGTCCGCGAGGAGTTCGACGCGGCCAGGCGGCGCGGCACCGGCGTCAGGATCGGTACCCGCCGAACCGGCATCGGCCGAGCGGCCGCCGCTGACCGGCCGGATCTACTACCTGGTGGGTGGGACGCTGCCCCCGCGGTACAACCAGTGGATCTCCCACGATCTGACCGGGCCACGGTGGCGCGTCCGGCAGGCGTCCCGACCGCCGCTGCTCATGCTGCCGTTCGCCGTCATGTTCGCGCTGCTGCCCGGGCGCCTCAACATCCGGCTCACCATCGCGATCGTCCTGCTGGCGATCGCGGTCGGCCTGGGGTTCGCCACCGCCGGTTACTTCCGCAACCGTCGTCTCGTCCAGCACGGCTTCCCACCGGTGTTCCCACCCGAGGAGGACGAGGACACCGGCCCCGAAGACGCCGGCCACGCGGCCACCGATCACGCTACTGCCGATCACACAAATATCGATCATGACCGCACGGGAACCGGCCGCGACCGCCCGGGGGCGGACGACCACTGACCCCCGGGCGGCCACGCAGCCGCCGCCCGGAACGACCCGTCAGCCGGACCGGCCCTCTGAGAGCCCTCTGACAGCCTCTGCCGGCCACACCCGCCGACCAGCACCCGCCGCCGGCGCGCGACCCGTCAGCCGCGGCTGTCAACCGCGGCTGGCGCTGGTCAGAAGCTCGCGAACAGGTCCCGGGGCATGGCGATGCGGGCTGCCTCGGTCAACGAGCCGGACACCGACGGGTAGATTGTGAAGGTGTGGGCCACCTGATCGACGGTGAGACCGTTGGCCACCGCCAGCGAAACCGGAAAGATCATCTCTGATGCTCGCGGTGCCACGATCACCCCGCCGAGGACGCTGCCGCTGCCAGGCCGGCAGAACAGCTTCACGAAACCGTCGGTGATGCCCTGCATCTTCGCGCGCGGGTTGCGCGCCAGTGGGAGGATCGTCGTTTGCGCCGCCACCGCGCCTGACTCGATCATTTTCTGTGAGATGCCGACCGTCGCGATCTCCGGCTCGGTGAAGATGTTGGACGACACGGTGCCCAGCCGCAGCGGCGTGACCGCCTCGCCGAGCGCGTGCCACATGGCGATCCGGCCCTGCATCGCGGCGACGGACGCCAGCGGCAGCACCCCGGTGCAGTCGCCGGCGGCGTACACCCCCGGCACCGACGTTCTCGACATCCGGTCGACCTCGATGTGGCCGGTCGGGGTGCGGCGTACCCCGACCTCGGCAAGCCCGATGTCCGACGTCCGCGGCACCGACCCGACGGCCATCAGGACGTGACTGCCGGTGATGGTCCGGCCGTCCGCGAGATCGACCTCGACGCTGTCACCGACCCGGCGGGCGGCCTCGGCCCGGGCCCGGCTGAGCACGGTCACCCCGCGGCGCTGGAAGACCTCCTCGAGCACCTTGGCGGCGTCCGGGTCCTCCCCGGGCAGCACCCGGTCCCGGGAGGAGACGAGCGTCACGTTCGCACCGAGCGCCTGATAGGCGCTGGCGAACTCGGCGCCGGTGACACCGGAGCCGACAACGATCAGATGCTCGGGCAGCTCCCGAAGATCATAGATATGACGCCAGGTGAGAATTCTCTCACCGTCCGGTTCGATGTTCGGAAGAACTCTCGGTGATGCTCCGGTCGCAATCAGGATGATGTCGCCGAAGAACGCCTCCCCGGAGGCGACCTCGACGGCGTGCGGGCCGACCAGCCGGCCGCGGGCGTGCACCACCCGGACGGCCTCCTTCTCCAACCGGGTCTCGATGTCGCGGGACTGCGCCGCGGCAAGCCCCCGCACCCGGGCGTGAACCCGCTCGATGTCCACACCGATGCCGGGCGGCAGCCCCGGGCCGGGCGCCGCCCCGGCGTCCCAGCCCGCCTCCGGCAGGACGTGCCCACCGTCACGCAGTCGGACTCCCAGGGACGGCGCCGCGGCCAGCTCCGTCATCGCGGCCGACGTGGCGATCAACGCCTTGGACGGGACACAGTCGGTGAGGACGCACGCACCACCCACCCCGTCCGAATCGACGAGCGTGACGAACGCCCCAAGCTCAGCCCCGACAAGAGCCGCCTCGTACCCTCCGGGTCCGCCTCCGAGAATGACGATTCGCGGCACCTGCGCGCTCCCTTCGGTGGGTGGGATTCCCACCAGCTATCTTGCCTTGTCCGATGTGTGAGCAACCATCGCATGAACAGTCACTCGGCCGACGTGCGCGGACGCTCCCCCGCCGGGCCGGCATCGGGCGGATCGGGACACCGATGGCCAAGGTCCGGGATGGTCGGGATCCGGGATGGTCGGGGTCTACACTGTCTTTCGCGTAGCTGTCGAACATCGACGACCGGATCCGCGGTGCCCCGCGGGAGACCGCCTGCCACCGCGACGTGGTTACGGTCCGCGTTGTCACACGAAGTCGGGTCCACGGACGTCGCGATCAGGATCCCACGGCCGCCCAGGTAGTTATGGTCGGATCGTGGTCGGATCGATCGTGGCACATCGGACGGGTCCGGGCAGATATACGGTCCGCGAGGTCGGCCGGAAGTGGCCGAGGGTTCCCCGCGCGGCGCATCCGCGCCCGCGGGGGGAGGAAGTGGGTACGGGTAGGGACCAGTGAAGATCCTCCAGGTAGTTCTTTGCCGCCGCGGCCACGACCTCGGCGCCCGGGCCGGTGAAGGACGCACACGATGACCTTGTATGCCGCCTACGGCAGCAACCTCGACCCGGCCCAGATGAAGGAACGCGCACCCCACGCCCCCGTCATCGGGACCGGCTGGATCCGCAACTGGCGGCTCACCTTCGGCGGCGAGGACGTCGGTTGGGAAGGCGCGCTGGCCACCATCGTCGAGTCACCTGGCTCCCAGGTGTACGTGATGCTCTACGACGTCGCCAAGCGTGACCTCAGGCAGCTCGACGTCTGGGAGGGTGTGGAGGCCGGCCTCTACACCCGCATCCGCGTGCGGATCTTCACCCTGGACGGCGAGACGTTGGCCTGGACGTATGTGCTGGACGCCTACGAGGGCGGGCTGCCGTCCAAACGGTACGTGGCCATCATGGCCGACGCGGCCGAGCGGGCCGGCGCGCCGTCCGACTACGTGGCCGATCTGCGCAACCGCCCCACCGCCTGACGCCCCGGTCGCGCTCTTCGTCGCGCGGCCTCTGCCGGTGCCGGCGGTCCACACGCCACGCTGCGGCCCGCCCGCGATCTTAGCTGCTCTCACCGACGCCAGGCCCGCAACCGAGTCCGCGGGGCTGGACAGCCTGCCCTCGCGCGACCAGCTCGTCCCCCAGCACGCCGAGGATCCGGACGAGATCGGCCTGATCCTGCTCGGACAGCACGCCGAACAGCGCCGACGCCCGCTCGACATGCTCCTGCCCGACGCGGTCCACCACCTGTTCACCCTTGCTGGTCAAGGTGATGAGTATCGCCCGGCGGTCGCGTGGGTGCCGGGTACGGCGGACCAGACCGTCTTGCTCGAGGGTGTCCACGAGCCCGGTCACGGCCCGGGCCGTGGTGCCGAGGTCCTGAACGAGATCGCGCATGATGGGCGGCCGCGGATGGTGGCGCAGCGCCGACAGCAGCCGGACGCCGGCCGGGCTGAGACCACCGAGCCCTACGGACGCGTGTAGATAGCGCACCCAGGCAGGGCCGAAACGGGCAAATGCATAGAAAACCCGCTCCCGCAAAGATATCGCGATGTCACGGTCAGCGTTCACCGTAGGCGTGTCACCCATAAGACAAACCATTACCGGCTTCACAATCGACAGTGGTACCGTTGCGGAGGTCAGTATGCAGGAGCACAGATCATCCTAACGAGTGGGGGGACGCCGATGTCGGCGCTCGCGCGCTGGTGCCTCCGGCACCGCCGGCTTGTGATCTCTTTCTGGATCGCAGCCTTCCTGGTGGGAGGCGCCACCGCCGGTATCACAGCCGACCGGCTGACCTTCGACTTCTCGCTGCCCGGCCAGCCCGGCTACGAGACGGCCAAGAAGGTCCTCGCCACCTACCACACGGATGACCAGGGCGCACCGATCATCCTGTCGCTGTCGGCCCAGCCCGGCGGGCAGGTCACCGATCAGCAGGTGACGACCGCGTTCGCCGCGGTCAAGAAAGACGTGCCCGGCATTCGGGTCATCGGCAGAGCGGAAACCGGCGACGACATCTTCGTCACCGACGACGGCCGCGCCCAGTTCGCATACGCCTTCTACCCGCCGCAGACCAGTTTCACCTCCGAGACCGCGGAGGCGCTGAAGAAGTCGCTCGCCGCGCACTCCCCGGCCGGGCTCACCAGTACCATCACCGGTCTGGACGAGCTCGCGACCAACGGCGCCAACGACTCCGGCCCGGGGGTGCTGGTCGAAACCCTGCTCGCCGGGCTCGGCGCGCTGGCCGTCCTCGCCTTCGTCTTCGCCTCGCTGCTCGCGCTGCTACCGCTGCTCATCGCCGCGGTGGCGATCCTGTCGACCTTTCTCGTCCTGCTGGGGCTGACCGTCTTCGTGGACGTGTCGTTCCTGGTGCAGTTCCTCGTCTCCCTGATCGGCCTCGGCGTCGCCATCGACTACTCGCTGCTGATCGTCACCCGTTGGCGGGAGGAACGCGCGCACGGCCGGGACAACCACGACGCCGTGGTGGCCTCGATGCAGTTCGCCGGTCACGCCGTGGTGTTCAGCGGCCTGACCGTGGCCATCGGCCTGGTCGCGATGGTCGTCATCCCGGTGCCCTTCCTGCGCTCCATCGGCTACGGCGGCATGCTCATCCCGCTGATCAGCGTGGCGGTCACGACCACTCTGCTGCCCGCCCTGCTCGGCGGCATCGGCCCGCGGGTCGACTGGCCGCGTGTCCGGCACGAGAACACCGCGAGCCGGTTCTGGACGAGATGGGCTTCGCTGGTGGTGCGCCGCCGCTGGATCGCCGCCGGCGTCGGTATCGCCATCCTCACCGCGCTGATCATCCCCTTCTTCGGGATCCAGATCGGCACGGCGCAGTCCGGGTCGCTGGCCAAGAACGGCCCCGCCTACGAGGCGATAAAGCTCCTCGAGGACGGCGGCGCCCCGAAGGGCGTCCTCACTCCGGCCGAGATCCTGGTCCAGTCATCCGCGGCGGACGACGTGGCGCAACGTGTCCGGGCCGTGGACGGCGTGGTCACCGCGACCCTCCCGAGCGGTACCGACGCGAACCGGGACGGCACCTCACTGATCATTGCCGTGCCGGACAGGGAGACCGCGGGCGGCAGCAGCATCGACCCCATCCGCAACATTCGCTCCGCGCTGCACGACGTGCCCGGCGTCATCGGTGTGACCGGGATAGGCGCGTTGCAGCTGGACTACATGCACGGCGTCTACGGGGTGTTCCCCTGGGCCCTGGCTCTGATCGTCATCGTCACCTACATCCTGCTGGTGCGGGCCTTCCGCTCGCTGCTGCTGCCCCTGAAGGCGGTGGTGCTCAACCTCGTCTCGCTGGGGGCGACGTTCGGGGGCGTGGTGCTGTTCTGGCAGCACGGCTACGGCTCCGAGAAGATCTACGGCATCGAGGCCACCGGCGCCATCACCTTCTGGCTGCCGCTGATGGTCTTCGCGTTCCTCTTCGGCCTGTCCATGGACTACGAGGTGTTCATCCTCTCCCGCATCCGTGAGGAGTACGACGCCCGCGGCGACACCCACGCCGCCGTCATCGAAGGCGTCGGCCGCACCGGGCGGCTGGTCACGTCGGCCGCCCTGATCCTGTTCCTGTCGTTCCTGTCGCTGTCGAGCGGGCCGCAGACCGACATCAAACTGTTCGCGACCGCGCTCGGCTTCGGCATCCTGCTGGACGCGACGGTCGTCCGGATGCTCCTGGTGCCGGCCCTGGTCTCCCTGTTCGGCAGCTGGAACTGGTACCTGCCGGACGGGGTCGCGAAGCTGCTGCGGATCGAGACGTCGCACGCACGGCCGGCCGTTCCGGAACCTCGCTCCCGGCCCGAGGCCGACCTCGAGGTGCCCAGCCCCCGGTAGACCCGATGCTCCAGGTAGATCCGCCCGCGGGGCCCTGGCTTACGGCCAGGGCCCCGTCGTCTCGGTTTTTCGACGGCTGCTCGCCGTCACTCCCCGGCCGCGGCGGCCGACGCGAGATCGACCGCGGTGGTCGCCAGCAGTCGGACGCCAACACCGATGGCCTTCTCGTCCACGTCGAACCGGCCCTGATGAAGGTCGTAGACGGGGCTGTCGGGGCTGCGGGTACCCAGCCGCGCGAGCGCTCCCGGCACCCGCTGGAGATACCAGGCGAAGTCCTCACCGCCCAGGGACTGGCCGGTGGGCGCGACGGCGTGCTCACCGATCGCCGCCACGGTCGCCCGGCGAAGCGCCTCGGTGATGTCCACAGAGTTGATCACAGGTGGTATGTCCTGCCGGTGTTCGATCGTCGCGGTGGCGCCGTACGGCGCCACGAGCTGCGCGACCAGCCGTTCGACCATCGCCGGGGCTCGTTTCCAGATCTCTTCGTCGAAGAGCCGCAGCGTGCCCCGCAGCAGGCCGTCACGGGGAACGGCGTTCGGGACGCTGCCCGCCTCGATCTGCCCCCAGACCAGGCACGCCGCCGCCCGGGGATCGACCGTTCGCGACAGCGCTGCGGGCAGCCCCGTCACCACCTGCGCCAACGTGTACACCAGATCCACGGTGTTCTGCGGACGCGAGGTGTGCCCGCCAGGGCCCTGCAACCGGACCTCGATGTAGTCCGTCGCGGCCGTGATCGGGCCGCCGCGGATACCCACCCGCCCGACTTCGAGCGTCGGGTCGCAGTGGACGGCTATCGCCGTGGACACCGAATCCAGCACACCCTCACGGATCAGCTCGAGCGCGCCGCCGGGCATGACCTCCTCCGCGGGCTGGAACACCAGTCGGATGGTGCCAGGCAGCGGGTAACGCTCGTCGAACGCCGCCAGCGCCCTGCCGACCCCGAGCACGATCGCGCTGTGGACGTCGTGCCCGCAGGCATGGCTCACCCCTGACACGCAGGAGGAATAGGGGAGGTCTTTTTCGTCCTGCAACGGCAGCGCGTCGATGTCCGCACGGACCATGACAACCGGGCCGGAACCGGTACCGACATCGCACCACAGGCCGGTGCCCGAGGACATCACCCGCGGCTTGAGACCGGAACTGTTCAGTGATTCCGCAATCAGTTCGGTCGTCCGCAGCTCCTGCCAGGCCAGCTCGGGATGCGCGTGGATGTCGCGGCGGACATCCACCAGATCTTTCTCATTTTCCGCAAGCCAGGCCGCGACGAAGTTCTCCACCTTCACCGCACGGCCACCTGTCTGCTGCCCCCACCTTGGCTCACGAGCCATCGACACCGAAAAGCCTCGGCCCCCTGCAAGTCAGACCCCTACTCTCCCGATATCAAACGATCACCAAATGCTACTGCGCGACCTACTGCGCGACGAGACGCCCAGGCGGCTCGACAACCGCGGCGACGCGGCAACCGGAACACGGCGGACGCCGACACACCATCCCCGGATTTCCGGCGGATCGACTCGCAATCCCCAGGGGACGCCGAGAGCCACACCACAAAATCGCACCGCCACGGGTGAGAGCACCATCGCCGCTCACCCCCGTCAACCACGGTACTCCGCCCCCGCCGCGCCCCGGACGCGGT
>NZ_CAAAFS010000078.1:0-6739 GCF_900634755.1 Protofrankia symbiont of Coriaria myrtifolia | reverse complement strand
CTGTCACCGTCGACCGCGCCCCCGGCTTCCCCACGTCACCCCCGCGCGGGGAGCACCCTCGAGCTCCTCCGCGCCTTCGGATCCGCGGGTCTTCCGGTCCTGAAGGTCTTCGGAGTTCTCGGGATCCACGGGGACCGGAAAAGAAACATGACCGTACATCCTTTGGCCAGCCAACGCACCGAAGCTGTCGCCCACGCCACCGGCAGCCATACCGCCAGCAGCTCCACCGCTGGCAGCTTCACCATCAGCGGACCCGTGGCACGGGGCCATACCACCGAAAAGTCATACCGCAGGGAGCCGTACCGGCCGTTCCCCGCTAAAGAGGCCGGCGGGACTTCATCTCCCGAAGAAGGACATCGACCACCGCGGAGAGATCCCCGTCGGCCCGTTGCGCCGTCGCACGCTGTCGATCGCAGCTCGAGCCGACCTGAAGAATGTGCAGGACGTCGGTGAGCTCGTCGACGCATTCCAGCCGCCGCGCGACGGGCAGCAGATCGTCGACGAGAGCGGCGATCTCGTCCCGGACACGGCGGGTGGTGCCCCGCTCGTCGAGCAGGATCTCGGCGTCCAGACCGTACCGGGCGGCCCGCCACTTGTTCTCCTGCACCACCCAGCGCTGCGGTGTCGGCAGCCGGTAGCCCTGGTCGAGCCGGGTGTTCATCCGGTCGACCAGGCACTGGGTCAGCGCGGCGATCGCCCCGACCTCCAGCAGGGTCGGCAGACCGTCACAGATACGCAGCTCCACCGTGCCGAAGTCCGGGTGCGGCCGGACGTCCCACCACACCTCACGGATGGTCTCCACCGTCCCGGACGACACCAGCGTCCCCATGAACCGCTCGAACTGCTCCCAGTCCGACAGAAGGTACGGCAGGCCGGCGGTGGGCAGGCTCTCGAACACCTTCGAGCGCGACGACGCCAGCCCCGTGTCCAGACCCAGCCAGAACGGCGAGGACGCCGACAACGCGAGGAAATGCGGGATGTAGCCGACGAGTGCGTTCACGACGGGAATCGCCCTGTCCTGCGCGGGAACACCGACATGTACGTGGACGCCGAAAATCAGCAGGCGTCGGGCGACCCACTGCATGCGTTCCAGGATGGAGCGGTAGCGCGGATCGGGGCTGATCTGCTGGTCGGCATAGCTGGTGATCGGGTGGGTACCGCTGCACATCAGGGCAAGCCCGCGCGACGCGGCCAGATCCTCGATGAGACCGACTGTCACGGCCAGGTCGGCCTTGGCGTCGGCGACCGTGTCGCAGACCCCGGTGACGACCTCGATGACCGACTCGAACAACTCGTGTTTGGCACGCTGTTCGGCATGTTCACCGATCTTGGCCTGATACTCGTCGAGGATGGCGGTCGCCGCCCCGCGAAGCTGACGGGTACGACGGTCGACCAACGCCAACTCCCACTCGACACCGAGACTGGACGTCGGTGACGGCGAGAACGGTATCTGCATTCCCGGGCCTCCTGTCGTATCCGGCGCGTGATCCACGACCAACCCGCCCGAAGCCGAACCAGCCGGCCCCGATGCCCGTCCGGGGCGGATTCACCGGTCATACCCACGACACGACGCGTGATGCGGCCAGGTAACCGTAAAACAGCCGGGACGCCGCCGGAAGCGGTTTCACCCGGTCGTGCCTGCCAGGTAGGGGAATTCGCGTGCGGTAGCAGGTGAAGGTGGCAGGCGTTTACGCTGTCGGTAGTACCCGGATGCCCAGCTCACGCACCTGCCGGGCGTCGATCGGAGTCGGTGCGCCGGTCATCGGGTCGAGTCCGGACTGGGTTTTCGGGAAGGCGATGACCTCGCGGATGTTGTCCTCGCCGGCCAGGATCGCCACCAGCCGGTCGATACCGACGGCGAAACCGCCGTGCGGCGGGGCCCCGTAGGAGAACGGCGTCAGGAAGAAACCGAACCGGCGGTCGGCCTCCTCCGCCGAGATCCCCAACGTGGCGAAGATGCGCTGCTGCAGGTCGGGCTCGTGGATCCGGATCGATCCCGAGCCGAGCTCCCAGCCGTTGAGCACCAGGTCGTAGGCACGGCTGCGCACGGCCAGCGGCTCGGTCTCGAGCTTGTCGAGGTCGTCGGGATGCGGCCGGGTGAAGGGGTGGTGGCCGGGCTTTGGCCGCCCGGTCTGCGAGTCGACCCCGACGAACAGCGGGAAGTCGGTGACCCAGGCGAAACGGAACCCGCCCTCGCCGGCCGGCGGGCGTCCGAGGTCGTTACGGAGCTGGCCGAGCACCTCGCAGACCGTTGCCCACTCGTCGGCGACCAGCAGCAGCAGGTCGCCGTCCTCACCCCCGGTCGCCTTCACGATCCCGGCCAGTTCGGCTGCGGAGAGGAACTTCGCCACCGGCGACTCCAGCGACCCGCCGGCGCCGACCCGCATCCACACCAGGCCCTTCGCGCCGAGCTGCTTGGCCCGCTCGGTCAGCGCGTCCAGCGCCTTGCGGTTGTGGGTAGCCGAACCGCCCGGCACCCGAATGCCCTTCACCGACGGCGCCCCCGCGAACGCCTGGAAGCCGCTGCCCGTGAAGACCCCGGTCAGTTCGACGAGCTCCAGGCCGAAACGCAGGTCGGGCTTGTCCACGCCGAAACGGTCCATGGCCTCGTGCCAGGTGATCCGCTCGATCGGCACGACCGTCCCGCCGGTGACGGCCCGTGCGGCGGCCAGCACGGCAGCGGAGATCACCTCCAGGACGTCGTCCTGGTCGACGAAGCTCATCTCGATGTCGAGCTGGGTGAACTCGTACTGCCGGTCGGCGCGCAGGTCCTCGTCACGCAGGCAGCGGGCGAACTGGAAGTAGCGGTCGGTGCCGCCGACCATCAGCAGTTGCTTGAACAGCTGCGGGGACTGCGGCAGCGCGTAGAAACTGCCCGGGAACTGCCGGGACGGCACGACGAACTCCCGCGCCCCCTCCGGCGTGGAGGGCATCAGCAGCGGCGTCTCGACCTCGACGAACTCCCGCGGTACCAGCTCCGAGCGCAGCGCGGCCAGCACCGCCGAGCGGGTGCGCAGGTTGCGCTGCATGCGCTCGCGGCGCAGGTCCAGATAGCGGTAGGTGAGCCGGGTCGCCTCGTCGACCGAGTCCGCCCGCTCGTCGATCGGGAACGGCGGCGGCAGCGCCGCGGAGAGGACCATCACCGTGCAGTCGTGCAGCTCGATCTCGCCGGTGGCCAGGTTGGGGTTGATCGTCCCCACGGGCCGGGCCGCCACCGTCGCGGTGACGGCGACGACGTACTCGGAGCGGACGTCGACGGAGCCGTCCACCACGCACTGCACCTGGCCGGAGTGGTCCCGCAGATCGACGAACATCAGCGACTGGCCGTGCTGGCGGCGACGGGCCACCCAGCCACATACCGTAACTGTCGCACCGATGTGCTCCGTGCGCAGCGCACCGCACAGGTGTGACCGCATCGCCGTCTTCATCGACCGTTCCGCCCGTTCGCTGTAGTTCCTGGGCCTGCCGTGGCTGCTTCAGGTGCCCGCGCACGCCCGTATCACGATGCCTCTACCGCGACCGACCTTACCGGCCACCGGCGCCATGACCGAACGAACATTCGCGCCCACCGTCCGCCACCGTCACGAAGCCGTGCCGTCACGGATCCGTCAGGGCATCGTCACGATCAAGCATTCCAACGGCCGAGCGCCCACGCGGCGTCCAGCCACCCGCCCACGTACCGAGCGTCCATTTCACCACGACCCGTCCGACCAGATGACCACAAGGACAGCGTCCGGGTGACCACGATACCCGCGTCCAACTGTCCACGAACAATGCGACCAGATGACCACGATCACGGCGGCCAAGTGACCATAATGGTGGCGTGAACGCATCAGGCGCGCTAATCAGACGCAAGGCGGAGGCACTCATCGTGGAGGCGCTGGGAGACACCAGAGTTGTCGCGATCAACGGTGCACGGCAGGCCGGCAAGAGCACCCTCGCCCGGCTGGCCGCCTCCGCCACCGCCAACCCGCTGATCCGCCTGCTCGACGACCCCGCCACGCTGCGCGCCGCGCACGACGACCCGACAGGCTTCATCGACCATGACGACCTGCTGGTCGTGGACGAGGTCCAGCTCGCCCCCGAACTGTTCCGTGTGATCAAGGTGGCGGTGGACACCGATCCCCGGCCCGGCCGCTTCCTCCTGATCGGCTCCGCTCAGATCCTCGCCCTACGCGACCTTCCGGACGCGCTCCCCGGGCGCATCGAGACCATCGAACTGTGGCCGTTCTCACAGGGAGAGATCGACGGGACGCCGGACCGCTTCGTCGACGCGGCCTTCACCCACGGCCCCGGGCTCAGCCGCACCTCGCCGCTGCGACGTCGCGACTACCTCGAACGCATCGTCCGCGGCGGCTATCCCGAAGCGGTACGGCGCTCGCCCCGCCGCCGGACGGCGTTCTTCGACTCCTACCTGTCCACCCTCATCGCCCGGGACGTCACCGAACTGTCCGCCATCCAGCGCCGCGGCGAACTGCACCAACTGCTCGCCCTGCTCGCGAGCCGGTCCGGCGGGCTGCTGGTACCCGGCGCGCTCGCGTCACAGTCCGGCATCCCCAGAACCACTCTCAACCGCTACCTGGACCTGCTGTCCGCGGTCTTTCTCATCAAGCTGGTTCCGGCCTGGTCCACCGGCCACACCCACCGGGCGGTCGGCACACCGAAGCTGGCATACGTGGACAGCGGCATAGCCTGCCATCTCCTGGGGCAGGACGCGGCCCGGCTCGGGGAACCCGACGGCACCGCCGGCCCAATGGTCGAGAACTTCGTTCTCACCGAACTCGCCCGCCAGCTCAGTTGGAACGAGCAGTCCGCCCGCCTCTACCACTACCGGACGAAGGACAAGGTCGAGGTGGACGCACTGCTGGAGACCCCCGACGGCCGTGTCGTCGGGATCGAGGTCAAAGCCGGTGCCACCGTCCGCGGCGAGGACCTCGCCGGCCTGCGCCACCTCGCCAACCTGCTCGGCCCACGCTTCGTAGCCGGCTACGTGCTCTACACCGGCCAACAAACCCTGCCCTTCGGCGACCGCCTCTCCGCCCTCCCCCTCGACGCCCTGTGGAACCTGGCCCCGTGACCTGGGGCACCGGCTCGCGTCCAAACACCTCGCGTCCCGGGAAGGCCACACAGGTAGATGGCGCAGACTGCGCTGCCCAACGGCGAGCCACCGACTGGTCCCACCATCGAGGTGACAGCAGCGGCGTTTACCCTGGGCGGCCTGACCCTGGCCAGCGCTGGCCAGGACAGAAGGGGCGGCTATATAGGGCGTGGTCAACCGGGCTCACCCACCGAACGGCTATGTGGAGACCGGCGAATGTTACGCCCGCCAGGACACCGGCCGGACCAGCCCCCTCGGTAGCTGCGTGACTGCGTCCCCCTCTGCTGACTCGAGTTGCTCCTGAGTCAGCCCCTGTGCCCCGATAAAGCGCGTACCAGTCAACAAAGCATTAGTGAGGTCCGCGTCAGTCAGCCCGGCGACGGTAAGGATTGATCCGTCGAGCCGGGCCCCGGCGAGGTTCGCGCCAGTAAAATCTACCGCGTCCAGCCGGGCATCAGTAAGGTCCGCGCCGGTGAGATCCGCCCCGACCAGCCGGACGTTAGCGAGAATTGCACCAGCGAGTCGGGCCCCGGCGAAGTGCCCACCAGTAAGATCCGCCCCGTTCAGCCAGGCGTCAGACAGGTCGAAAGATCGATTCTTGGCGATCCGGACGAGTATGCGCCCCGTGGCAAGGAGATCTTCCGGGGCGACGGCACCGGGGCGCGCGCCCTTTGCGTTACGGGTTCCCCGGAGGAAGGACTCAAGCACCTCGGCCACTTCGTCGATCAAAGCTGGGTCAGCAGACTCGGCGGTAGCGGCACGTTCCATGGCGCGGATGCCTGCGCAGCGGACCGCGAGTGTCGTCGAGCCAAGCTGGCTCAGCGCGGTGGCGAGGGTGACGGCGGGATCGGAACGCTCTACCCCGTTGTGCAGATGCCCCACCGCCCCGGTAGCGCCGGGAAATACCGGCGTCGCCGTCGAAGCAGAGGTTCGGCCGGGGAAGGCCGCCAGTCGGGGCAGAACCTGTTTACCGACCGCGTACAGCAGTCGCTCACGAGCTTGGTTTTCGTCGAGGTCGAACAGGTCCACCCAGGTCAGGACCTGCAGCGTCGCCGGCGGCTCGACCGGCTCGAGGCGGACCGGCAACAGAGTGCGACGGGCCAGCGCCGCGGTCCACTCCGCGGTGCACCAGGCAGACGCGAAATATGCCCGGGAGTAGAGCGCGATCGTCCAACGGGCACCGGCAAGCTGGGTGTTCATCCATTCAACGAAGTTCTGCCCAGGCAGGGAATCTCACACCTGTACTCGGGCGGCCAGCCCGGCTCCTTCGAGCGCGGAGGCGATCCACGTCGCCCACTTCTCGTCCGCACTGGTGTAGGACACGAACACGAACACGAACGACTCCCCCTGCGTCATGTCCCTGTTGTAACGGAATGGCACGCTCCGTGCCAGAACCAACCCGGGCCGGCAGCCGGGAAACACCGCATCCCGGCCAGCGCCATTTCGACCCGGGCCCCGCCCGCCTCAAGTCTGCCCGCGCGTCCGCCGCCATCCCGTCTCCCGCCCCGACAGGCGGGGGACGGGTCAGCGGGTGCGGAGGGCACGGATGAAGCGGGTGGCTTCGGGGCGGATGGATGCCGGGACCCGCAGCATCTGGGGGCCGGCGGGGGTCACCAGGGGGATGATGATCAGATCACCGTG
>NZ_CAAAFS010000077.1:0-31568 GCF_900634755.1 Protofrankia symbiont of Coriaria myrtifolia | reverse complement strand
CCAGGGGGATGATGATCAGATCACCGTGCTTGCGCCCCTGTGACGCCGACACCATCCGCCGGTCGAAGGCAACGTCGAAGTAGTCACCGGGCCGGGGGAAGGGCGCGACGACCAGCAGGCGGCGGGTGGTGAGCAGAATCCAGCGGGACGTCCCGAGGCGGTGCCCGATGAACCGTTCGGCCCGCGCGGTGAACGCGCCCGGGCCGGCGGGGTCGGTGAGCCGGCCCCGGAGCACGACCTCGGTGAACTCCCCCGGCTCCAGCGGAACCTCCGGCGGACGGGCCTTCCATGCTGGATGTACGCGCACACCGCCCAGCCTTCCACCACGAACGCCGTCCGCGCAGGGCCGTCGCCGGCTGCCCACACCCACCCGTCCTCCTGACCGCTCCCGACCTCGCTCCTTCCCCTGGACACCGTCCGTGCGGGAGCGTCTCCGACGTCCACGCGGCTGCTGGCCCGGGCGCTGATCCGCCGGGAAGCCATGCTGTCCAGCCGGATCGAGGGCACCCAGGCGTCCGTCTCCGACCTGGTGCTTTTCGAGGCGGAGCAGCCGGCCCGCGACGACGGCGCAGACGTCCGGGAGGTGTTCAACTACATGGCCGCGGTCGAGCACACACCCGACCCCGACCGTCGGCTTCCGCTGAGCGTCCCGTTGCTGCGGGAGGCGCACGCCATCCTGCTCAGCGGCGTCCGCGGAGACTACGCGACCCCGGGTGACGTCCGGCGGAGCCGGAGCGGACGGCATCCTGCGGACGATCGAAGGAGAACCGAACACGCCCGCCCGGTAGCACCGCCGGGCCGGTCGGCCCCGGCAGGGCCGCCGACGCCGGCTGGCGTTGTGATACTTACCTACCACCGGCGCGGCCTTGTGATATCGAACGGCCCGGTAGGTATCGCAAGGCCGCCGTCGCAGGGCCGCCGGGGTTTCGCCCGCGCCCGGTCGCCGGGATGCGGGCGGAAGCCCGGCAAGGTCGAGGAGCCGCCGCGTACCCGGAGGGTACGCAAGGTGACGAGAAACGCCGCCGGGGTTTCGCCCGCGCCCGGCGAGGTCAGAAGGCGTCGGCGGGGTGGTAGATCCCCCAGACGGCGCGCAGGGCGTGGCAGACCTCGCCGACCGTGGCCCGGGCGCGCAGCGCCTCCTTGAGCGGGTAGAGGACGTTGTCGCTGCCCTGGGCGGCGGCCTTCACCTCGTCCAGCCGGCGGGTTACCTCAGCGTTGTCGCGGTCGGCGCGCAGGGCGGCCAGCCGGGCCGACTGGTCGGCCTCGATCGCCGGGTCGACCCGCAGCGGGTCGTACTGCTCCTCCTGTTCGGCACGGAACCGGTTGACGCCGACCACGGTGCGCGAGCCGTCCTCGATGCCCTTCATGACCGCGTAGGCGGAGTTCTCGATCTCGCTCTTCTGGTAGCCCTGCTCGATCGCGGCGACGGCTCCGCCGCGCTTCTCGACCTGCTCCATGAGCTCACGGGCGGCATGCTCGACATCGTCGGTGAGGGCCTCGACCGCGTAGGAACCGGCGAACGGGTCGACGGTGGCGGTGACGTCCGTCTCGTAGGCGAGCACCTGCTGGGTGCGCAGCGCCAGCGTCGCGGCCTTGACCGTCGGCAGGGCGATGGCCTCGTCGTAGGAGTTCGTGTGCAGGCTCTGGGTGCCGCCCAGCACGGCGGCGAGGCCCTGTATCGCGACCCGGACCAGGTTGACCTCGGGCTGCTGCGCGGTGAGCTGCACGCCCGCGGTCTGGGTGTGGAAACGCAGCATCATCGACTTGGGGTTCGTCGCGCCGAAGGTGTTCTTCATCACGTCCGCCCAGATCCGGCGGGCGGCGCGGAATTTCGCCACCTCCTCCAGCAGGGTCGTGCGGGAGACGAAGAAGAAGGACAGCCGGGGGGCGAACTCGTCCACGGCGAGCCCCGCCTCGACGGCGGCCCGGACGTAGGCGATGCCGTTGGCGAGTGTAAAGGCGATCTCCTGCGCGGGAGTGGCTCCGGCCTCGGCCATGTGGTAGCCGGAAATCGAGATCGTGTTCCACCGGGGAATCTCGTTGCGGCAGTATGCAAACGTGTCGGCGATCAGCCGCAGGGACGGCGCGGGCGGATAGATGTAGGTACCGCGGGCGATGTATTCCTTGAGGACGTCGTTCTGAATGGTTCCGGTGATCTTCGAGCCGGGGACGCCCTGCTCCTCGGCGACCAGCTGGTACAGCAGCAGCAGGACGGACGCCGGCGCGTTGATGGTCATCGACGTGGAGACCTTGTCCAGCGGGATGCCGGCGAAGAGCACCCGCATGTCCTCGATCGAGTCGATCGCCACCCCGACCTTTCCGACCTCGCCGTGAGCGATCGGGTCGTCAGAGTCGTAACCCATCTGGGTTGGCAGGTCGAACGCGACCGAAAGTCCGCCGGTGCCCGCGGCGACAAGCGAGTGATACCGCTCGTTGGACTCCCTGGCGGTACCGAAACCGGCATACTGCCGCATTGTCCACGGCTTGCCGGTGTACATGGTCGGGTAGACGCCCCGGGTGAACGGATACTCACCGGGTGAACCCAGGCGCTCCGTCAGGCCCGTGGGCAGATCGGATGCACTGTAAACCGGCTTGATCGGCTGGCCGGACTCCGACAGACGCTCGCTCATGGCCAGATCGTAGGGAAACCCGGCCCACTCATGCGCGATTCTCACGCCGGGTTCACCGCTGTCACGGCAACGGCCTGCCGGGATCGCCGACTGGATCGCTGCCGGGATGGCCAACGTGCTGGCGAGGAGCGAGAGCTGAACCACTCCGGATGCGCCAGCCGACGCCCGGCAGGGTGGCGCCGTCCGCGGAGCCGCTGGGCGGGTTGGCCTTCCGCCAGACGGTGCCCGGCGGGCTGGCTGCGGGAGGCGGGTGCCGACGCCCACCGTCACCGCGAGCGCTCGGCGCGGCCGGCCCGTGCGCCGCACCGGGCGGCTCCGGACGACCGCGGGTGACATCAGGTGGCGCTGTCCGTCCCGACCGCCGTCCCTGGGAGCGATTCGACGACAGCGATTCGACGACAGCGGTTCGCTGGCCCGAGGCGCACCACACCGTCCCGTCGTCCCGAGACGACCCGCCGGCCGGGGCCACCCGGTGGCCGCGCCCCGGCGACGGTCGTCCGGGTCCGGCCACAAAGCAGGCAAAAGTGATTATTCTTGTCTGCGCTCACCGGGAAAACACACATGTGCCAGCGATTACGTCTACCGTTGATGGAAAGGCTCCACGGCGCACGCCACCACCGGCGGAACCGACGCGCGGCCGCGCGGGTTCACGCTGCCCGGCCGGCGCGACCCGCCGGGAGTCCGATCGGTTGTTTCCAGGACGGGAACGGGGCTGCCCATGACCGGCGACACCATAACCCAGTTGACCGTCGAGACGATCAGGGCAGAGCTTGTCGCGCTCTCGGCGGGGCCGGGTTTGAACGTCGAGAAACTCAGGAGTTCACCACTGGTACGGCTGCTGCCCGCGGCGCCTGGAGAATGGTCGGACGACCAACGCGCCGCCGCATTACAGAACATCATAGCCGAGTGCTGTCACGCCATCCCCCAGGAAAAACTGCGGACCGGCGCCCAGATCGGTTTCAATATTGACGGCGAGAATCCGGACGAGCCGTCCCTGACAGCCCGGATAGACGCGCTCGCCCGCCGTCGGGGCCGGCACGAGCGGACCGTACGGGAATGGTTCTATCGGGGGACCGTCGAGGCCGCGCTCCTGCTCAGGCAGCGGGTCGCGGAGCTGGGCACCGGTGCCGGCTGGCAGGACTACCTGACCGGCAGCGGCGCACCAGACCCCCTCGACGCCAGCCGACCGCGGTTTCTCCTCGACCGGGCCGAGCTGCTGGTACGACTTTCCGGCCGGATCCCGACGGAGGTGCTGATATTCCGGTCCCTGGTCGCCCTCGACGAAGGAGTCGATCACTACGTCGCGACCGCCCGTTATCACAGCGACCCGCGCCCCGGGGTGATCTCCGTCGAAGCGCTGGCGAACTGTGCCGTCCGGCGCTCCACCTTCGCTCCGAACGGGTACGAGGTGACCGAGCTCGAGTTTTCGACGGCGCTTTCCCCTGGCGACCGGATTTCCTTCGCGTACCGGCTGCGAGTACACACCGACCGCGAGATGGCACCAGTTCTGAACTACGTACCGAAAGCACAGCAGAACAGTCGACACATACTGCAGCTCCAGTTCGACCCGACGGCACCACCGGTTCGGGTCTGGTATTTCAATGGTGTGCTCGGCCCGGAGACCCGGCTGCACCCGGAGGATGAGGAGCACTGGCTTGTGCCGAGCAGCCTCGGATACGTCCGCAAGGACTTCGTCGAGCTTTCCCGCGGGCTCCACTACGGCGTGGCCTGGGACTGGCCCCGCAACTCGCACGGCCCGGTCACCCGGGAACGCCCGGACCACGACTTCCGGCCCGCCGCCGGCCCCCCTGGCAGCTGACACACAATCATGATCAACCGTCGGCCGTCAGGCGTCGGCCCGACGTGACCGGACCACCGACACCAGCGATCCGTAAAAGACCAGGAACAGTCGGTGATGACCATCCGCTCGCTCCAGAAGGAGAACGCCGTCTCGACCAGGCTGCCGTGGCCGACACAGCCCGGTCCGTGAGGACCAGTCATCCGTTCCGGGCGGGGAGAGCTGCGGCTCCCGTGCTGGTACTGGGTCAGATCACCAGTCTGCAGGTGGGGTCGGCCGTGGCCAAGGGAGCCTACGACCATGTCGGTCCCACGGCTCTGGCCGGTATGCGCCTCACCTTCTCAGCCATGATCATGATATTGCTGGTACGCCCCCGCCCACGTCGGATCGCGGTTCACCAATGGCGGGTCGCGATCTCGCTCGGTCTTGTCCTCGCGGCAATGAACGTGGCGTACTTCCAGGCAATCAGTCACCTGCAGATCGGCGTGGCCTCCACCCTGGAGCTGCTCGGCCCACTGACATTGTCGATCGTCCTGTCCCACCGGTTGGAACACCTCGCGGCAGCATTACTGGCCCTGGCGGGTGTGCTGCTGCTGACCGCTTCGGCTCCATCGCTGAGCCTTCTAGGAATCCTCCTGGGCGTGCTGGCCGCGCTGTGCCGGGCCGGGTACACGGTTCTGAACCAACGGGTCGGGCATCTGTTCCCGGACTGGAGCGGCCTCACGGTGGCGCTGGCCGTCGGAGCCTGCATTCTCGCGCCGGTCACCGCCGCCACCGACACAAACACCGTGGCTGCGCATCCGTCCGTCCTCGTAACCGGTCTCGGGGTGGCCCTGCTGTCTTCCCTGATCCCGTACGCACTGGATATGACCGTCCTGCGGCGCATTGACACGCGCGCCTTCGGGGTGTTGCTCGCGCTGAGCCCTGCTGTTGGTGCCGGCGTCGGGTTCGCCGTACTCCACGAACATCTCACCGTACGGCAGATCTGCGCGATTGCCCTGGTAATCGCTGCCAGCGCCTGGTCGGTGAGCCTGGACCGGCCGCCGCGGAGCGGCAGTTCCCCAAGCGGCACCAGCCAGGACACGCCGAACATCGACCACCGCTGACCAGGTGCGGGTGGCACGATTCATGACTCATATGACCCTGGATACCGTTCCAGCGGCACCGGAATCACAACCATCACAGCGTCGACGACGGCTGTCGCCGGCGGACCGGATCCGGTGAAGGTGTGCGTTTCAGCACACCGGCCTCGAATTTCACAGGGTGATCGCCCATTGGATACGCCAGACATGGGAGGTGTTCCTGAGCCGGGAGGATCAGCCCGGTCGCGGATCTGCCTGTCGATGACGGCCATTCACCACCGGCCCGGGCAAGGCGCCTTCCCGCGCAAGCCGTAGGTGGAAACCGTCATCACGACGACCGTTTTCACCTACGGTCTCCGCGACTGTAGGTGAAAACCGCTGCGATAACGACGGTTCTCACCTACTGAGTCGCCTGCGTGGGCGGTGACGCCACAAGGGCGACTCCACAAGGATGACGTCACAAGGATGAAGCAGCGGCAGGACGGTGGCAGAACCGAGGCCGCACCGGAAGGCTAGAGTCACCGCATGCGGGACACCACCGCCGCGCAGACGGCGACTGGCCCAGGCACACGGACGGCGGCCAGCCCAGGCACACGGGCTGCCGCGGCCCAACTGGCCGAGATCACCGGTGTCGGGCGTCACGACGTCGCCGTCGTGCTCGGCAGCGGATGGCTGCCCGCCGCGGACGTGCTGGCCGCGGCCGGAACCGTGACCGGCGAAGTAGCCGTCACCGGCCTTGCGGGCTTCCCGCCGCCGAGCGCCCCTGGTCACGCCGGGACAGTGCGCTCGATCGCCCTTGGTGGGCGTCATCTCCTGCTGTTCCTCGGCCGGGTCCACGCCTACGAGGGCCATCATCCCCAGGTCGTCACCCATGGTGTCCGCACGGCCTGCGCCGCGGGCGTGTCCACCGTGGTGCTCACTAACGCCGCCGGGGGGCTGCGTGCGGACCACACGGTCGGCCAGCCCGTGCTGATCTCCGATCATCTGAACCTCACCGGCCGTTCGCCCCTGGTCGGACCGCGGTTCGTCGACCTCACCGACGCCTACTCACCGCGCCTGCGCGCACTGGCACGAACCGCCGACCCGGCCCTCACTGAAGGGGTCTACGCGGCGCTGCCCGGACCGCACTTCGAGACCCCGGCCGAGATCCGGATGCTGCGGACGCTCGGCGCGGACCTGGTCGGCATGTCGACCGTGCACGAGACGATCGCGGCGCGGGCCGAGGGCGCCGAGGTGCTGGCGCTGTCCCTGGTGACCAACCTTGCCGCCGGCATGACCGACGAGCCGATCGACCACACCGAGGTGCTGGCCGCCGGCGCCGAGGCGGCCGGACGCATGGGCGCGCTGCTCGCCTCGATCGTCACCAGGCTTTGAGCGGTGGAGGTGGATGCGCCCGCCGGCATGGCTACGCCCACCAGGATGGCCGTGTCCGCCAGCGGCGAAAGGCCCATCGGGGATGAACATGTCGCCCGCCGGGGATGACGCGGACCTCCCGGGCCTCCTGCTCGCCCGGGCCCGGCAGTGGATCGCCGACGACCCGTGGCCGCCTGACCGGGCCGAACTGGCCGCCCTGGTCGACGCCGCGCACGCCACCGGTGACCTCGAGACCCTGTGTGAACGGTTCTCCGGCGCCCTGTGCTTCGGCACGGCCGGACTTCGTGGGCCGCTTCGCGCCGGACCGGCCGGGATGAACACCGCGGTCGTCCGGCGGACGGCGGCGGGCCTGGCCGCCTGGCTGCTCCCCCGGCAGGCCGGCCCGGGAGCGTCAGCGGACGGCGATCTCCCGCCTCCGCTGGTTGTCGTGGGCGCGGATGCCCGGCATGGCAGTGAACGGTTCGCCCTCGACAGTGTCCAGGTGCTCGCCGGGGCGGGGGTGCGGGCGGCCCTGCTGCCGATCCCGGTGCCCACGCCGGTGCTGGCGTTCGCCGTCCGCCGGCTCGGCGCGGACGCCGGCATTATGGTCACCGCAAGTCACAATCCGGCGACCGACAACGGCTACAAGGTGTACCTGGGCGCGCCGCCCGACGATCCGGCGAACGGGGCACAGATCGTCGCTCCCGTCGACAGCGAGATCGAGGCTGCGATCGACGCCGTCGGACCGGCCGCCTCCCTCCCCCTTGGTGACGGCTGGATCCGCCTCGGCCCGGAGATCCACGCCGCCTATGTGGCCGCGGCCGCGGCCACGCTGCGACCGCCCGGCACCGGCACCGGCACCACCGCCGGCCTCGCCGCGGGAGATCTGGCCGCAGGCGATCTCGCTGACCTGCGGGTGGGGTACACGCCGCTGCACGGCGTGGGCGCGGACACCCTGACCGCGGTGTTCACCCGTGCCGGCCTTGCCGCGCCGTTCGTGGTGGCCGAACAGGCCCGTCCCGACCCGGACTTCCCGACCGTCGCGTTCCCGAACCCGGAGGAACCCGGCGCGCTGGACCGGGTGCTCGCCCTCGGCCGAGCGGTGGACGCCGATGTCGTCATCGCCAACGACCCGGACGCCGACCGCTGCGCGGCCGCGGTCGGCAGCCGGGTCCTCACCGGCGACGAGTTCGGGTTGCTGCTCGCGGACGAGGTGCTGCGCGCCCGGCCCGGCCCGGTCGCCACGACGATCGTGAGCTCGGGCGCGCTGGCGACGCTCGCGGCCGCGCACGATGTCCCCTGCTTCGAGACCCTCACCGGCTTCAAATGGATCATGCGAGCGCACGCCGGCCTCGTCTTCGGCTACGAGGAGGCGCTCGGCTACGCGGTCGCGCCGACGCTCGTGCGCGACAAGGACGGGATCACCGCGGCCCTGGCGATCGCCGGGATCGCCGCGGCGGAGAAACGCCGCGGCCGGACCCTGCTCGACCGGCTCGACGATCTCGTCCGCCGGTATGGCCTGCATGCCACCGCCCAGGTGTCCGTCCGGGTCACCGACAGCGCGCGGATCTCCGCCGTGATGGACGCGCTGCGCGCCGAGCCCCCGGCGAGGATCGGCACCGTCGACGTGCTCGACATCCACGACCTCGCCACCACACCCACCCCGGCCACCGGGCCTGCACCGGCCGCCGCGCCCGCGACAACAGGTACGCCTGCCCTCGCTGGTGGGTCTGCCCGTACCGGCACGGCGGGGGACGGGGTACTGTCCGCGGACGTAGTCATTTTTCGGCTGGCGGGTGGAGGGCGGGTGGTCGTCCGTCCCAGCGGCACCGAACCGAAGATCAAGGCCTACCTGGAAGTGACCGTCCCGGTCGAGCCAACGGCGGATGCCGACAGCCTCGCGCTCACCCGCCACGAGGCGGGCACCCGCCTGGCCACACTCGGCGACGCAGTCCGTCAGCTCCTCCTCGGCCGCTGATCAGACCGCGCCGAACTGGCGGTCGCCTGCGTCGCCGAGGCCAGGGACGATGAAGGCGTCGTCGTCCAGCCGTTCGTCGACGCAGGCGGTGACGATCCGCACGTCGAAATCGCCCGCGTCCAGCGCGGCGACCCCTTCGGGCGCGGCGAGCACGCAGACCAGGACCATGCCTTTCGCCCCACGCTCGGCCAGCAGGTTCAGGCAGTGCGCGGCTGATCCGCCGGTGGCGAGCATCGGGTCGAGGAGCAGCACGGGATAGTCGGCGAGGTTCGCCGGCAGTGACTCCAGGTAGGCGTGGGGTTGGAAGGTCCGCTCGTCCCGAGCCAGGCCGACGAAGCCGGTCCGGGCCTCGGGCAGCAGGCCGAGGGCCGCCTCCAGCATTCCCAGCCCCGCCCGCAGGACCGGCACGACGATCGGCACCGTGGCCAGCCGGCTGCCCACGGCCGGGGTGAGTGGGGTGGCCACGGTGTGCTGGACAGCCGGCAACTCCCGGGCGGCCTCGTAGATCAGCATTGTGGACAGCTCCCGCAGCGCCGCGCGGAACACCGGCGGCTGCGTCCCCCTGTCGCGCAGCACGGTCAGCCGCGCTGCCACCAGAGGATGTTCGACGACGTCGACCCGCACAACTGCCTCCCGCCGTCCAAGGGCCTTCACCTGGCCCGGTGGAACTCCGGCTGCCACTTCACCCGTAATGATGGACGCTATGACGAGCCTTCCAGCCGGAGCGGACCGTCCCGCCGGAACCGGTGGAACCGGTGCGACGGTGCCGGGTCCTCCCGCTGCCCCGCGCCGGTCCGAACTCGCCCGGATGATCGATCACACCCTGCTGCGCCCCGAGGCGACCGGGGAGGAGATCCTCGCGCTGTGCGGCGAGGCCACCGAACTGGGCATCGGCGCGGTGTGTGTGGCGCCCACCCACGTCTACCTGGCCGCAGCCGCGGCCCGCCGGGGTCGGCCGAAGGACGAGCGGGCGGCGGCGGACGACCCGGCGTTCGCCGTGGCCTCGGTGATCGGGTTCCCGCACGGCACCCACCTGACCACGGTCAAGGCGCAGGAGGCTCGCCGGGCGGTGGCCGACGGCGCGGACGAGATCGACCTGGTGATCGACCTGGCCTGCGCGATGGAGGAGAACTGGCGGTCGATCGAGACCGAGATAACCGAGGTGCGGCTGGCCGTCCCGCCGCACGTGATCCTCAAAGTGATCATCGAGAGCGCACTGCTGCCGGACGCCAGCATCACGGCAGCCTGCCGGGCCGCGGAGGCCGGTGGCGCGGAGTTCGTGAAGACCTCGACGGGTTTCCATCCGGCGGGCGGGGCGAGCCTGCGGGCGGTGCGGGCGATGGCGGCGGCGGTCGGCGGCAGGCTCGGGATCAAGGCCAGCGGGGGCATCCGTACCGCCGAACAGGCTCTCGCCTTCGTCGGCGCCGGCGCGACCAGGCTGGGCATGTCCGCCACCCGGGACGTGCTCGCCGCTGTCCCGGAGTAAGCGCCGGGTCCCGCGTCAGGGCCGCTGTCCCGGAGCAGCGCCACGGTCCCGCGTCAGGGCCGGTGCCCCGCCAGCGGGCAGATGGCTCGGCGCCGTCAACCACTCCCGGGCGATCGCGCCGGTGCCCCGCGGCGGCGCCTACCGCTGGGCGGAGAGGGCCTTCTTCGCGGCGGTGAGGAACTTGTTGCCGGCCGCGGTCAGTTCGGCGGACTCGGCGCCGGCCTGCTGCTCCCAGGCGCCGTAGGTGTCGCCGGCCCGGTAGCCCCGCAGCACGTCGGTCAGCCGGCGCATGCACTCGACGGCGTCGTCGTAGTGACGGGTGACCGGGGCGGTCGGACCGAATCTGACGCGCAGCCGCCCGTAGGCGGTCCGGGCCATTTCGTTCGCGTGGTTCCGGCGCTTCAGATATTCTATCGCCTCGTCGTCGCCATCCATGATTCCCCGGGACCACAGTGAAATACAGTAGGCAGTTACCAGCTGGGACCGGGTCAGCTGCTCGGCGGCGAAGTCCAACACGTCACGACATTCTTTCTGAACGGCGAGACGATGTGATCGTCGTGTTTCCATACGGCCGGAGAAAGCGGTGATTCCCGGCGCGCCGATGCCGGTGACGACAACACTGACAATCGCAAGTACCATCACGTCCGACATGATCAGCCATGGTAGCGGAGCGGCCCGGTGCGGCCGGTTCACGCGCGGCGCGGCCGGAGCGCGGAGAGGCTCACAGACACCGGCGACGCGGAGGCCGGTCAGCCCCCCAAGCTCCTGACCGCGCAGGCCGCGAGGTGGTCGTTGACCAGACCACACGCCTGCATCAGCGCATACGCTGTCGTGGGGCCGACAAAGACGAAGCCGTGGGATTTCAGTTCCCGGGCCAGCGCCGCCGACTCGGCCGTGGCCGCCGGCAGGTCCGTCGTTACCAGCGGCACGGCCGTGGTCACGGGCCGGAACGACCAGATCAGTTCCTCGAACGACCCGTCCAGCGCCAGCAGCGCCCGGGCGTTGGTGATTGTCGCGAGAATCTTCCGGCGGTTGCGGATGATTCCCGCGTCCGCCACCAGCCGTTCGACGTCGGCCGGGCCGAAAGCCGCGATGGCCACCGGGTCGAAATCCGCGAACGCGACCCGGAAGGCGTCCCGTTTACGCAGGACGGTGAGCCAGGAAAGACCGGACTGGAACGCCTCCAGGCTGAGCCGTTCAAAAAGCCCGGCTCGGTCGCGGACCGGGCGTCCCCATTCGTCGTCGTGATAGGAGACGTATTCCGGCGCGGACAGCGCCCACGGGCAGCGCGGGCGCCCGTCCGGCCCGGTCACGGCACCGCCGGGCGCCCCGGCCCGCCCGGAGCCGGCGTCCGGGCCGGTTGGAGCGGACGGGGCGGGCTGCGGGTCACCCATCGCCACACACCGACGCGAACCCGGGCTTGATCACGTCGTTGATGAGCGTCAGCCGCTGGTCGAACGGGATGAACGCCGACTTCATCGCGTTCACCGTCAGCCACCGGATGTCCGGCCATCCGTACCCGAAGGCGTCCACCAGCGCGGCGAACTCGCTCGACAGCGTCACCCCGCTCATCAACCGGTTGTCGGTGTTGACCGTCACCCGGAAGTGCAGCCTGCGCAGCAGGCCGATCGGATGCTCGGCGATGCTCGCGCACACGCCCGTGTCCACGTTGGACGTCGGGCACATCTCCAACGGCACGCGGACGTCCCGAACGTAGTTGGCCAGCTGCCCGAGGATCGCGTTCGCGTCGGTGTCGACGGTGATGTCGTCGGTGACCCGGACGCCGTGGCCGAGCCGGTCGGCGTTGCACCACTGCAGGGCCTCCCAGATGGACGGCAGCCCGAACGCCTCCCCGGCGTGGATCGTGTAGTGGCCGTTGGCCCGCTGCATGTACTGGAACGCGTCGAGGTGGCGGGTCGGCGGGTAGCCGGCCTCGGCCCCGGCGATGTCGAAACCGACGACCCCCCGGTCCCGCCATCGGACAGCGGCCTCGGCGATCTCCAGCGAGCGGGCCGCGTGACGCATCGCGGTCAGCAGGGCGCGGATCTTCAGCCCGGTACCGGCCGAGCCGGCCCGGAACCCGTCGATGACGGCCTCGATCACCGCGTCGAGCGCCAGCCCCCGCTCGACGTGCAGCTCCGGGGCGAAACGGACCTCGGCGTAGACGACACCGTCGGCGGCAAGATCCTCGGCGCACTCGCGGGCGACCCGGGCGAGCGCACCCGGGGTCTGCATCACCCCGACAGTGTGGCTGAACGTCTCCAGGTAGCGCACAAGAGACCCACTGTGGGCGCCGCCGCGGAACCAGGTCGCGAGCTTGTCCGCGTCGGTGGTGGGCAGCCCGCCATAGCCCACCTCGTCCGCGAGCTCGACGACGGTCGCCGGCCGCAGCCCACCGTCGAGATGGTCGTGCAGCAGCACCTTGGGCACCCGCCGGATGGCCTCCAGCGTGGGCGGGGACGGCACGGACACGGTCATCGTCCGAACATATATCCGAAGGCGCGGCCGTCATCCCCAGGTCCTGCGCCCAGCCGGCGGGCCGAACAGAGGATCTACCAGCGAATCCCGGCAACGGAGATCCACTCGGGGGAGCCACCCAGGAGAATCCGCCAGAAAGAACCGAAACGGACGGGGAACCAAGGAAAGATCTGTCGGCAGAAGTCACCGGCGAAAATCATCGGTAGGCATCCGGGATGCCGGTGACCGGCGTCCGCCAGCCAGCGCCTGCAGGTAGTCCGTCTACAGGTGGACGTGGTCGAGGACGAGCCGCTGAACGGACGGCGGCGTGTCCGCGATCTCGACGGCGTCGGCGAGCGCCGCCCGGGCGGTGGCCAGCCGGGCCGGGTCGTCGGTGTGCAGCTCCAGCAGCGGTGCCCCGGCGACGACCCGCTCGCCGAGGCCGGCGAACCACCGCACGCCCGCGACCGCCGACACCTCGTCGTCCTGGCGGGCCCGGCCCGCCCCCAGCCGCCAGGCCACCAGGCCGACGGCGCGGGCGTCCAGCCGGCGCAGGAAACCGGTCGCGGGCGCGGGCAGTGTCTCGACGTGCGGGGCCACGGGCAGGGGCGCGTCCGGATCGCCGCCCTGCGCGGTGACCATCCGTTGCCACACGTCGTGGGCCCGGCCCGCCGCGAGGACGTCCGCCGGGTCCGGGCCGCCGGCCAGCCCGGCGAGGGTGAGCATCCGCCTGGCCAGCGCGACCGTCACCTCGACCAGATCGGCCGGGCCGCCGCCGCGCAGGGCCGCCACCGCCTCGTCGACCTCGAGCGCGTTGCCGGCGGTCCGCCCCAGCGGGGTGTCCATGCCGGTCAGCAGCGCCTCCGTGCGCACCCCGGCCACGTCACCCAGGGCGACCATGGTCTCTGCGAGCTCCCGGGCCGGCGCCTGGGCCGTCATGAAGGCGCCCGAGCCGACCTTGACGTCCAGCACCAGCGCGGACGTCCCCTCGGCGATCTTCTTACTCATGATCGACGAGGCGATCAGCGGGATCGACTCGACCGTGCCGGTCACGTCCCGCAGCGCGTACAGCTTCCGGTCCGCCGGGGCCAGGCCGGCGCCCGCGGCGGCGATGACCCCGCCGACGTCGGTGAGCACCGACCGCATCCGTTCCGGGGCCAGCGAGGCCCGCCAGCCGGGGATGGCCGCCATCTTGTCCAGGGTCCCGCCGGTGTGGCCGAGCCCGCGGCCGGCGAGCTGCGGCACCGCCGCGCCACAGGCCACCACCAGCGGCACCAGGACCAGCGAGACCTTGTCGCCGACACCGCCGGTCGAGTGCTTGTCCACGGTCGGGCGGCCAAGCCCGGACAGGTCGAGCCGTTCGCCGCTGGCGACCATCGCCGCGGTCCATCGGGACAGCTCCGCCGGCCGCATGCCGCGCCACACCACGGCCATCAGATAGGACGCCATCTGCTCGTCGGGGACGGCGCCCGCCGTGTACGAGCTGATCAGCCAGTCCACGGCCGCGTCGGGCAGCCGGCCGCCGTCCCGCTTCGTCCGGATCAGGTCGACGACGTGAAAAGTCACCGAAAGTCACCATCGTCCTGGCCTGCGCCAGCGTCCCGTCCGGTGTCTGCGCCCGTACTGGTGGCGCGGGCGGCGGGCGGTGGAAGGTCGGCGGATGGCAGGTCGGCGGGGCCGAAGGCATCCGGCAGCAGATCCGCCAGCCGGCGCGGGCCACCGGCCGTCGCCACCAGGAGATCCGGGCCGCCGTGCTCGTACAGCAACTGTCGGCAGCGGCCACAGGGCAGCACCGGCGCACCGGTGCCGGTCACGCAGACGAACGCCACCAGCCGACCACCGCCTGCGGTGTGCAGAGCGCCCACCAGCACGCATTCAGCACACAGCGTGAGGCCGTAGGAGGCGTTCTCGACGTTGCAGCCCACGACCAGTCTGCCGTCGTCCACCACGGCGGCGGCACCGACATGCAACCGTGAGTACGGGGCGTACGCACAGGCCGCCACCCGGGCCGCCTCGGCCCGCAGCCACCGCCAGTCGACGGCATCCACCGCGGACGCGCCCGCGGGACCAGCCGTGATGCCGTCCACGGAACCGATCACGGGACCAGCTCCGGTGCCGCCCTCGGGACCACCCCCAGGAGCGCTTCCTGCTGCCATGCGACACCTCCCGGCGGCCCGGACCCGTTCCCGGGTGACAGCGCACAGTCCAGCATGCCCCACCTGGACGCCCCGGGAAGCCGACTCCCGGCCATGCGGAGAAACACGCTCGCGGCCCAGGCCTGCCCGGCGCTCGCCGGCCCGGGCTGCCGGCCATGCGGAAAACATGATCGCTGCTGTCGGCCCGCCGGTCACAGGGCTCCCGGTGTCGAGGACGACGCCTCTGCGGATGACGCCTCTCCGGATGAGGGCTGTCCGGACGGCGACTGTCGGACCTGCGGTGACAGCGACTGATGTAATGCTGCTGATTCGCAGAGTAAGAACGGTCACGGGCAGAGCATTCAATCAACAAACGACACCCTGATAAACGGACGGTATGGCCGCGCTCACACGTTGTCGGCCACAGGAGGACGCGTTGGATCCCGCCGACACGGACACGCCTGCGGCCGGGGAGAAAGCCACGCCGCTGACCGTCCGCCGGGCCGCGCCCGCCCCAGAGCCCGGCGCAACACCGGTCACGGAGCCGGCCGCGACCGGCGGTACGGCCGTACGCGGGCGGCGGCGCGGGCGCCTCCGGACACACACCCTGATCGGGTCGAGCTATCTCCTGCTGGCCCTGTTGCTGACCGCCCGGGTGTGGTCCGACCCGACCCGGAACATCATCTCCGGTAACCCGAACGACACCTCTCTGTACTGCTGGTGGCTGGCGCATACCGCGCACGCCGTCACGCACCTGTCGAACCCCTTCGTCACGCACCTGGCGAACGCGCCGGAGGGGATAAACGCGCTGTGGAACACGTCCGTACTGGTCCCCGGCCTGCTGCTGACGCCGGTGACCCGGGCCGCCGGACCGGTGGCCTCCTACAACCTGCTCGTCATGCTGGCGTTCTCGCTGTCCGCGTTCAGCGCCTACCTGCTCGCGCGGAAACTGCGGGTGCGTACCGCGGCGGCCTACGTGGCCGGGCTCGTCTACGGTTTCTCGCCGGCGCTCGTCGCGGCCGGGACAGGGCATCTCAGCCTGGCTCTGGCGCCGGCCGTACCGTTGCTGCTCGGCCTTGTCGTGGACGCCGTCCGGGGGACGCACCGGCCGGCACGGACCGGCGTACCGCTCGGCGTCGGCGTCGGCCTGCAACTGCTGACCGGCGAAGAGGTGCTGTTCATCACCGCGGTGACGGCCGCTGTCGGGATCGTCCTGCTGCTGGTGAGCCGGCCGGAGTACCTCCGCCTGGCCGGCGGGCCGCTGCGCACGTTCGCGATCGCCTTCCTGACCTGCCTGGCGCTGACCGCGGTGCCGCTGAGCATCCAGTTCCTCGGGTCGTTGCGGGCCCACGGCAGCCCGTTCCTGGCGAACTTCTTCAAGAGCGACCTGACCGGCCTGTACGTCCCCTCCGAACACCAGTGGCTCGCGACATCCGCGCAGAGCACGCGGGCGGCCGAGTTCCCCGGCGGCGCGTCGGAGTACATGAACTTCCTCGGTTGGCCCCTGCTGATCGTGTGCGTGTGCACCGTCGTCCTGGGCTTTCACGACCTGCGGATACGGATAGCCGGGCTCACCGGCACGGTGCTGGCGGTCCTCTCCCTGGGCGAGACGCTGCTGGTCAACAACGTGGAGACGGGCCTGCGACTGCCCTGGGGCCTGGTCGCCGGCCTGCCGGTCTTCGAGGCCGCCCTGCCGAACCGGTTCTCCCTTGGCACCGCCCTGATGGCCGGGCTCGTGCTCGCCTGCGCCCTGGACCGTCTGCCCGCCCGGCTCGCAGCCGCCGGTGTCCCGGCAGCGGTGGCCCTTTCCGTGGTCTGCGTGCTCCCACTGATTCCTCGGCCGTACACCGTCGAACGCTCACCCGACGTGCCCGCGTTCTTCACCACCGACGCCGTGAAAACCCTTCCGGCCGGCTCCAACGTGCTTCTCCTGCCCTATCCGACCGGGTTGCGGGCAACCGCGATGTCCTGGCAGACCGTGGCGGACTTCCATTTCTCGATGCCGGGCGGCTACTTCATCGGTCCGGGCCACGACGGGAAGGCCTACATGGGCGGAAAAAAGCCGACGGTGACAGCTCAGTTACTTGAAGACATCGAAAGTGGCAGCTTCACCGGTCCGGTGACCCCGGCACAGATCGCCCGAAGCCGCGCCGACTTCGCCGAGCTCGGTATGCGCGCGGTCGTGCTCGGCCCGGCAAGGCACCGGGACGGCCTACGCGACACGGTGACGTCGCTGACCGGGCAGCCGCCGGAGTTCACCGGTGGCGTGTACGTCTGGCGCCTTCCGTGACACTCCGCGCTGGACGTCCCCTGCTGGATAGCTCGTGACGCCGGTATACAACGCGCTCTGAACCGGTGCGGTCGACGTGTGATGAAGTAGGCCGAGCGACGTCCACGGGCGATGTCCACGAGTACGGGCAATGTCCACGAGCGAAGCCCATGGGCAATGTCCACGAGCAATGTCCACGAGCAAAGTCCACGAGCAAAGTCCACGAGGAGGTGGGACGGCCGGATGCCGCTCGAACGCCACCCGACGTCGAAAACCGGACAGGAACCGGATTCCGGCCAGCTCGTAGCGGGTCGTTACCGGCTCGGCGCCGAACTCGGCCGCGGCGGTTTCGGTGTGGTGTACGCGGCCACCGACGAACTGCTGCGGCGGGACGTCGCCGTCAAGGAGATCCGCCTCCCACCGTCGATCTCCGCCGACGAGCGGGCGATCCTGCGCCAGCGGGTGCTGCGCGAGGCGCGCTCGGCCGGCCGGGTCCAACATCCCGGGCTTGTCCCGGTCTTCGACGTGCTCGAGGCGGACGGCCGCCCGTGGATCGTCATGGAGCTCGTGGAAGGCCGCTCCCTGGCAGAGATCATCTACGACGAGGGCCCGTTGCCGCGTGAGCGGGTGGCCCGGATCGGCATCAGCCTCGCCTACGCCCTGGAGGCCGCGCACCGGACCGGGATCGTCCACCGGGACGTCAAACCGGCGAACGTTCTGATCAGCGCGGACCGGCGCGCCCGGCTGACGGACTTCGGCATCGCGTTGTCCGCCGGGGATCCGACCCTGACCCGCACCGGCATCCTGCTCGGCTCACCGTCCTACATCGCCCCGGAACGGGCTCGTGGGGAGGCCGGCGGCCCGGGTAGCGACATCTGGGCGCTGGGCGCGACCTTGTTCACCGCGGTCGAGGGTGGCACTCCCTACGAGCGCGACAGCGCCATCGCGACACTGACGGCGATCGTCGAGGGCAGACGCCATCCCTTCCGGCTGGCCGGGGCCCTCGCGCCGATTCTCGCCGACCTCCTGGCGGTGCAGCCCGCTGACCGCCCGTCGCTGTCCCTGACCCGGCGACGGCTGCGGAAGGTCAGCGAATGGGAGGCCTCCCGGCGGCTGCCAGGCACCCGCGCGGGCCGTACCGACCGTGAGCGTCCGCCGCGAGCACCGGCGGGCCACAGCGGCGCCGCGCCCGGCACGATCCCGGCGGGCACCGTCCCCGCTGGAGAGGATCCGGCGCATACGACCGGGGCAGACGACCCGGTGGGCGCGACACCGACATCCACCAGCGGCCCCACCGCTGGCAGCCCCACCGCTGGCGGCCCCACCGCTGGCAGCCCCGCGGCAGGCGGCAGCACCCCGCCGGCCGGCGGCACCGCCCCCGCCGGTGACGCCACGCCCGACAGCACCGAAGCCGGTCACCAGCGGGCCGGCCGTCCCGTCGACACCCCGGCACTCGACATTCCGACACTGGACGCCCCGGCTCCCGACATCCAGGCGGCGGTAAGCGCCGCGGCCGCCGCCCGGCAGCCGGCCGCGCCTCCCGCCGAGGAACTGGCCACGTCCCCTGCCGGGGAACCGGCGACGTCCCCTGCCGGGAAAACCGAGGAGCCGGCCACGCCGCCGGCCCACACCCGACAGCAGGCTCCCCCCGCACGCTCCGGGCCAGCGAAAACAGCGGCCGAACCGACCGGGACTGCCACCCCGCCGGCCGACCTCCAAGATCAGCCTCCTACCGCGCGTCCCGGACCAGCGAAGACATCCGAACCGGCTGAACCGGCTGGGACGGTCAGTTCAGCGGCAACGCCGGGAACAGCCGCGGCGGCAGCAACCACCGGAGCGGCTCAGACGCCCGGGTCCGTCCGGACGGCCAGGACGACCACGGCCGCCGAGCCGGGCGAGCCGGGCGTCGCGGGGCTGACGGGCGCCGCGGCGGCCGACCGGCCCAACCGCCGGCGCCTCGGCATGATTGCCGCGGTCCTCGCGGCGGTGCTGGCGGGTACGGTCATCGTCCTCGCGGCGGCGCTGACATCGGATCCGGACCGGCTAGGGGCGGGCCGGCTGCCGGCCGCGGCCGCGACCGGCCAGGGGGCCTCGGGCGGGACCACCACGGGTCAGGCCACTCCCACGATCACCGGCCCGCCGACCTCCGCCCAGGCGTCACCTGGCGCGAGCATCACGGCTGCCACGGTCACAGCCGATCCGGGGGTGGCCCCGCTGGACAGCACGCCGGCGCCCCCGCCGCCGGGCTGGCGTACCTACTCTGGCCCGTCGGGCTGGTCGATCGCCTATCCGGATGGCTGGGAGGAACGGCCCGCGCCCGGAAACGAAGGGCGAAACTTCACCAATCCGCAAACCGGCGCCTACCTGCACATCGACGTCACCCAGCAGGCCAATCCGTCCGCGCTGGCGGACTGGACGGCGCACGAGGACGGTCTGAGCGCCCAGGTGCCCGACTACCGACGGGTGAAGATCGCACCGAGTGACGGCGGGGACGGGGCAATTCAGGCGGACTGGGAGTTCACGCACGCATCAGGCGGAAAGACGGTACACGTTCTCAATCGGGGATTTGTGCGCAATGGCCATGGCTACGCGTTGTACTGGCGTACCGCGGACTCCCGCTGGGAAACGGACCTTCCGTTGATGTGGCAACTTTTCTCGACGTTCCGGCCCGGCCCCTGAACATCCGTCCGGGCCGCTTCCGGGCCGGTGTCCGACCATGCGCGCCGGGCCAGGCCAGATGAGGGCTCTCTGCACGTCCGCCCGTGCATCTGCAAGACTTGACGGTGATGGCCAGATCGGCACCGCCGCCCGGAGACCCCGCGCGCCACAACACACCCCGATACGTATCTCAACGTTACCGTCTGGATACACCTATCGGGCGAGGTGGTGCCGGTGTCGTCTGGTGCGGTGAGGACGAGCTTCTCCAGCGCCCGGTCGCGGTCAAGGAAATCCTGATTCCGCATACCGGCTCGCAGGTCGAGCGCGACGGGCTGCGGGCGAGGGTGCTGCGGGAGGCCCGCGCCCTCGCCCGGCTGAACAGCCCGGCCATCGTCTCCGTCTACGACGTGGTCGAAGAGGCCGAGCGCCACTGGATCGTCATGGAGCTGGTGGACGCCGACAGCCTCGGCGAGGTCATCCGTGCCGAGGGGCCGCTGCCGCCCGACCAGGTGGCGGCCATCGGGCTGACACTCATCGAAGCGCTCGCCGCCGCCCACTCGGCGGGCGTGCTGCACCGCGACATCAAGCCCGGCAACGTGCTGCTCGGCCGGGACGGCCACGTCCGGCTGACCGACTTCGGCATCGCGGCCACCGACGGCGACTCGACCCTCACCGGCACGGGGGCGCTCGTCGGCTCCCCCGCCTACATCGCCCCGGAACGGGTGCGTGGCTCCTCCGGCACCCCCGCGAGTGACCTGTGGGGGCTGGGTGCCACGTTGTACGCGGCGGTGGAGGGGCAGCCGCCGTTCGAGGGGCCGGAGACCTACGCCGTTCTGACCGCTGTGGTGGAGGGGCGCCGGCGCCCGTTCCAACTTGCCGGCCCCCTGCACGGCCTGCTCGGCGACCTGCTTGACCGGCCGGCCGAGAGCAGGCCGGACGTGGCCGAGGTACGTCGGCGGCTGCGCCCGATCGCGGGCGGGGTCGTGCCTGTGCCGGCTTCGGTCACCGGATCCGACGCGGAACCGGTGACCGAAGCGGTGGCGGACGCGGCGAGGAAGTCCGGCCCCGGGCCCGCGGTGGGTGCCGTGGAGCACGCCAGCGGCGATCCGGCATCCGGCGGGGACGCGCGGGTCCGCGGCCCGCGGGCAACTCCTCCCGTCACCGGCGCGCCCACGGCCGGCCCGGCGACCGTGGACCGGTCGGTGGGCGGCCCGGCCGAGGATGGCGGCCCGATGGCCGGCGGCGCGGCCGAGGATCCGACCGAGGCCGGGACGCTGGTCGCCAGGAGGGCGGCCGCCGCCGCGACGGCGGGAACGGACGCGCCGAGCACCGGCCGGGCGGCCAGCGCCCCGGCGACGTCCGCGCGGCGTGACCGTGCTGGCAGTCCTGAGGAGCCGGCGACCGCGGTGGCGGTCCGGACGCGCGTCGGCGGCGCCCCGCTGCTGGACACCTCAGCCGCAACCACCCTGGCCGGCAACCGGTTCACCCCGCCCCCGTTCGACTTCGGCGGGTACGGCGTCGGCAGCCAGGACGACCCCGATGACGGTCTGCTACCGGTTACCAGCAGTGCTGTGGGTGGCCCGCCCGGCAACAGCACAATTCATGATCACCTGGAAAGTGGACGAACGTCAACCGGCTGGTGGCGTGACAGAACTCCCCTGCGTCGCGGTGCGCTCGCGGCGGTGGCCGCGTCCGTGGTCATATGTGTGGCGCTCGTGATCGGTACGGTGCTCCGCTCGGGTCCCGAGACCGACGTGCAGTTGCAGCCTGGCGGGGACACCAGCCCGTCGGTGAGCGGGGTCGCCGGGCAGCACAGCGTCAACCCCTCCGCGCTCACGTCCAGCCTGAAAGCCCCGGTGGGAGTGGACAGGATCCCCACCTCCCGCCCATCGTCACCGCCCGTAGCAAGCACGCCGGCCGAGCCGCCGCCTACCGCGACCGAGCCGCCGCCCGTGACCCCCTCGCCGACGCAGGTGGGCGCGAGCCCGACCGCTCCGGCCTCGCCAACGAGCCCGCCCTCCAGGACTCCAACGCAGGAACCATCGACACCGCCCACCGAGCCACCGCCCCCTCCGCCGTCCGGCGGAGCACCGCCGCCTGCCGGAGGGGTCTGATGTCACGATGCCGCGCCTCCGGCAGAGGCCCCTGATGGCGAGGCCCCTTACCCTTCAGAGCGCTTCGTCACACAATGAAGACGATCACTATCTGTGACATACCTCACCTAAGTGTCACGGAAGCCGGCATGCCCCGCCAGGAGGCCAGCACTAGCATCGGGTGCACACAAACCGTCGTCCACATCATGATGTCTCCGGGTGCCCTGGTTCCTCGGTGACGCGAGCTGCCTGCCCGTCAGATCACTGCCCGGATCATCGGCTCGAGCGCGGCCCCCTGTGCCACGCTCGTGAACTGGCGGGGCCATGACAGCCGTGTCATCTTTGGCCGGACAAGCCACCATGAGTCATCGGACGGATCATCAGGACCAGCCTGTCGGAAGGCCGGTCCGGAGGAGCTTTCAGTGCCGAAGGCACCAGCGGGCACGCTCTACCGCGGCCGCGAGGGTATGTGGTCCTGGGTTGCTCACAGGATCACGGGCGTACTGATCTTTTTCTTCCTGTTCGCCCACGTCCTGGACACCGCGCTGGTGCGGGTGTCCCCATCGTCCTACGACACCGTGATCGCGACGTACAAGAACCCGGTCGTGAACCTGCTGGAGGTGGGGCTGGTAGCGGCGGTTCTCTTCCACGCGCTCAACGGGATCCGGATCGTGCTGATCGACTTCTGGGCGTCCGGCCCCCGTTTCCAGCGCCAGATGCTGTACACCGAGATCGTACTGTGGGTCATCCTGGTCGTTCCGGGCACCTTCTACATGCTGAAACACACGGTCGAGACCCTGTTCGGGAGCGCGTCCTGATGGCGACAACGATCGACGGCGCGGCCGCCCCGGCCATCGAGGCTCCGCGCAGCCCACAACGCCGGCCCGTACGCACCAAGGCACGGACGAACTTCGAGCTCTACGCGTGGCTGTTCATGCGGGTCTCCGGCATCCTGCTGGTCTTCCTGGTGCTCGGCCACCTGTTCATCATGAACATTCTTGACGGCGGTGTGCAGCGGATCGGCTTCGGTTTCGTCGCGGGCCGCTGGGCCTCGCCGTTCTGGCGGACCTGGGACCTGCTCATGCTCGTCCTGGCCGAACTGCACGGGACCAACGGCCTGCGCACCGTCATCAACGACTATGCCGAGCGGCCACAGACCCGGTTCTGGCTGAAGATGTTGCTGTACGTGTCGGCGTTCCTGGTGATCTCCCTGGGATCACTGGTCATCTTCACGTTCGACCCGAACATCTCCTGATAGCGCCTGGGAAGGCGGAGGTCCAAGCGGTGCAGATTCACAAGTTCGACACGGTCATCGTGGGTGCCGGCGGCGCGGGCATGCGCGCGGCACTCGAATCCGGCAAGCGGTGTCGCACCGCCGTGCTGACCAAGCTGTATCCCACCCGCTCCCACACCGGCGCGGCGCAGGGCGGCATGTGCGCGGCCCTGGCCAACGTCGAGGAGGACAACTGGGAATGGCACACCTTTGACACGATCAAAGGTGGTGACTATCTCGTCGACCAGGACGCCGCCGAGGTCATGTGCAAGGAGGCCATCGACGCGGTCCTCGACCTGGAGAAGATGGGCCTGCCGTTCAACCGGACCCCCGAGGGCCGCATCGACCAGCGTCGTTTCGGCGGCCACACCCGCGACCACGGCAAGGCGCCCGTCCGCCGCTCGTGCTATGCCGCCGACCGCACCGGCCACATGATCCTGCAGACCCTCTACCAGCAGTGTGTCAAGCACGACATCGAGTTCTACAACGAGTTCTACGTGCTGGACCTGCTGCTGAACGGCGGTGTTGCCGCCGGTGTGGTCGCCTACGAGCTGGCCACCGGCGAGGTGCACGTCTTTCAGGCCAAGTCCGTGGTGTTCGCCACCGGCGGTTTCGGCAAGGTCTTCAAGGTCACCTCGAACGCGCACACGCTCACCGGCGACGGCATGGGCATCATCTTCCGGCGCGGGCTGCCCCTGGAGGACCTGGAATTCTACCAGTTCCACCCGACCGGTATCTGGAAGATGGGCATCCTGCTCACCGAAGGTGCCCGCGGTGAGGGCGGCATCCTGCGCAACAAGGACGGCGAGCGCTTCATGGAGCGCTACGCGCCGACCATCAAGGACCTCGCCCCCCGGGACATGGTGGCCCGGGCCATCTACACCGAGATCCGTGCCGGCCGCGGCTGCGGCGTCGACGGCGACCACGTCTACCTCGACCTGACGCACCTGCCCCCGGAGCAGCTCGACGCGAAGCTCCCGGACATCACCGAGTTCGCCCGTACCTACCTGGGCATCGAGCCCTACACGGACCCGATCCCGATCCAGCCGACCGCCCACTACGCCATGGGCGGCGTCCCGACGAACATCAACGCCGAGGTGCTGCGGAACAACACCGACATCGTCCCGGGGCTCTACGCCGCGGGCGAGGTGGCGTGCGTCTCCGTGCACGGCGCGAACCGGCTCGGCACCAACTCGCTGCTGGACATCAACGTCTTCGGCCGTCGCGCCGGCATCGCCGCGGCAGCGCACGCGAACGAGGTCCCCACCCACGCCGAGCTCCCGGACGATCCCGCAGCCTTCGTCGAAGGCCTGCTCAGCCGGCTGCGCGACGGCAGCGGGACGCAGAACGTGGCAGCGATCCGCCGTGAACTCCAGGAGACGATGGACGTCAACGCGTCGGTCTACCGGACCGAGGCGACCCTGAAGCAGGCGGTCGGCGACATCGCCGGGCTCAAGGCCCGTTACCAGAACGTCGGCGTCACCGACCGGGGCCACCGCTACAACACCGAACTGCTGGAGGCGGTCGAGCTGGGCTTCCTGCTCGACCTCGCCGAATGCCTGGTCACCAGTGCCCTGGCCCGCAACGAGTCCCGAGGGGGGCACTCCCGCGAGGACTACCCCAACCGTGACGACGTGAACTTCCTGCGGCACACCATGGCCTACCGCTCCGGGCCGCTGGCCGCCGCCTCGCCCGACTCGGAGATCCGGCTGGACTACAAGCCGGTGGCGATGACCCGCTACCAGCCCATGGAACGCAAGTACTGACCGCTACCAACCGCGCGCCGGGTGGCGGGCGGTCCTGGCGGGACGCGACCCCGGTGCTCGGGACCCCGCCAGGACCTGGCCGGCCACCCGTTCCGCGCGGTGATGCCGCTGCCTCGACGACCGCGGGAAAACGCGGGAGGGTACTCGGGGCGGCAGCCGCGGGAAGACGGCTGAAAAGAGACAGGAAGACGTCGTAAGGGTGCTGATCAGCACGGCCACCCGTACCCGCACCAGCGTGCCCCGGCACTCCCGGACGGCGGCCACGATCCCGGGCCCGGTATTCCTCCGGGCTCGGGGGCGAGGCACCGACGGTCGGGAGACCGGCGGCACGGTCTATGATTTGCCGACCCGCCTTGTGGGTCCGATGTGAGAAAGGTCCGGCGTGACTGTCACAGACGATCTATCAACCACTGTACCGGCCGGCGCCAGTCCCAGTACCTCGGATGGGCGGACCATCACGCTGAAGATCAGGCGCTACAACCCCGAGGAGAGCGACAAGGCGTACTGGCAGAGCTTCGCCGTTCCCTTCGTCCCCAGCGACCGACTGCTGGACGCCCTGCACTACGTCAAGTGGAACCTCGACGGCTCGCTGTCCTTCCGGCGCTCGTGCGCGCACGGCGTGTGCGGCTCGGACGCCATGCGGATCAACGGCGCGAACCGGCTCGCCTGCAAGGTGCTGGTCAAGGACCTCGGCTCGGAAATCTCGATCGAACCCATCAAGGGGCTCCCGGTCGAGAAGGACCTCATCGTCAACATGGAGCCGTTCTTCGACGCGTTCCGCGCGGTCAAGCCCTACCTCATTCCCGAGGGGCACGAGCCGACCAAGGAACGGCTGCAGTCCGCCGCCGACCGGGAACGTTTCGACGACACCACCAAGTGCATCCTGTGCGCGGCCTGCACCACGTCCTGCCCGGTGTTCTGGAACGACGGCGACTACTTCGGGCCGGCCGCCATCGTGGCCGCGCACCGCTTCATCTTCGACAGCCGGGACGCCGCCAGCGACGAACGCCTGGAGATCCTCAACGAGCGCGAAGGTGTCTGGCGCTGCCGGACGACGTTCAACTGCTCGAACGCGTGCCCGCGTGGCATCCAGGTCACCAAGGCCATCGCGGAGGTCAAGCGTGCGCTGATCTTCCGGCGCATATAACGCGGGCACGGCTGGCGATCCGGTGATGCGGTGATGCGGTGACCACGTATCTTCACCGGGACTCCCGACGCCGCCATGATCGTTGTGATTGTGCCGCTGTTCCAGCGGCGCCGCGGTCACAACGATCACATGGCCCGGACCTGGCCGATGGCACTGGCCACCGTGCCGGCCGACGCGTGACACGGCCCGCGTCGGCCGGCACGGACGGCCAGGGAGGACGGACGGTGATGACCATCAGCGGGCCCGGGGCGACACAGTCACGTTTTTTGTACGCTCTCCATTTTTTCAGCTTTTTCCGCTTGTTCGGCCGGCTCGGCTTTTTTGGCTTTTCCCACTCTGACTTTTCCCACTCTGACTTCTCCCGCGCCGCGCGGGTCACGGCGTCCGCGCTCGCGCTGCTGGCGCCAGGCCTGCTGCTGGCCGCGGCCGGCTGTTCGTCCGACGACTCCCCCGCACCGCCGCCGGCGATCCCGACGAACGTCGCACCCACCGAAATCAACGGGGTGCCCGCGCCCCTCACCGACGCCTACCAGGCGACGATCAACCGAGGGACCGCGCGTATCCGCTTCAGCGACCAGGCGAACTTCGTCTCCTCGTCCGGGCGCAGACAGATCTCCATCACCGGCACCGGCACGGTCGACTTCGTCAACAGCGCCAGTCAGACCGTGCGTGACGTGGCCGGCGGGGGCCGCAGCGAGCTGCTGGTCGTCGGCTCTGATCTCTACCAGCGCAGCGTCCCGCCCGCCGACGTGCCGAACCCGCCCCGATGGACCCGTGTCATCCCCGGCGCCAGCGGCAGCCGCCCGGCGACGCCCGCTCCGACACCGACCACCCAGCCCACGACCGGTGACGCCGTCGCGCTGCGGCTCGGCTTCCTCAGCGGGGCCTCGGCCCCGGTGACCACCGTCGGCCAGGAAACGATCGACGGTGCCACGACCACCCACTACACGCTGTCCGTGAACCTGGACACCGCCGCCACCCGGGGAAACATCAGCGCCACGACGGTCGAGTACTACAAGAACACCCTGGGGACGGCGATCCAGCCAACCGAGGCATGGATCGACACCGACGGCCTCATCCGCCAGCTTCGCGTCACCGTCGCCACCTCCAGCACCGGTGCCGACACCAGCGCTGGACGCAGCGAGATCGTCCGGACGGTGACCTACTCGGACTTCGGCGTGCCCCCTCACATCACCGCGCCATCCCCCGACCAGATCGCGCCAGGCTGACCGCGGCCCCTTCCCTTCCCCACGCGGCACCACGGCACAGCCCGCGCTGATGCCGATCGCCCAGGCGCCCCTTTCCTTCCCCACGCGGCGCCACGCCTGCCTGCTGTCAGGTCTGTCGGCCATAGGTCAATGCCACTCGATTAAGCCGCCGAGTCGCCCGTCCATCCCGACACGCCAACGCACACTCCCTTCTCAGCCAATCCCTGGACTCGGCATCAGCGAGAGCTTCTCAACGCAGGCGGCAGGAGGCTGGAAGGTGCACGCCGAAATTCCAGTCGACCGGGAGATAGAATGTGCGTGTGGTACGCCTTCGTCAGGTAGTAGAACTGCCAGCCGTTGAAAACGAGCGGTTGACCGACCGTATCTCGATCGGTGTGCTCGCGAGAATCGTCCCCCGAGATCTCATCGACGAGGTACTCGTGGAGACAAAACGGCAGGAACGGCGTACCAGGCTGCTGCCGGCCCGGGTCATGGTCTACTTCACTATGGCGATGTGCCTGTTCTTCGATGATGACTATGAAGAAGTCATGCGTAAACTCGCCGGCGGGTTGATGTGGCTGGGGAACTGGAAGGGCGACTGGAAGGTCCCGACTACCGGGGCGATCTCGCAGGCACGGACCAGGCTCGGTGCCGCGCCCCTGAAGCTGCTGTTCGAACGTGTCGCCGTGCCGGTCGCGGGGCTGGGGACCAAGGGTGCCTGGCTGCGTTCCCGGCGGCTGATGGCGATCGACGGATTCTTTCTTGACGTAGCGGACACGCCGGAGAACGCCACCGCGTTCGGACGGTCCACCAACGGGTACAAGGCCAGTGCTCTGCCGCAGGTCCACGTCGTTGCGCTCGCCGAATGCGGCACGCACGCGATCGTCTCCGCCGCGGTCGGCCCACGCGCCAGCGACGAACACGCACTCGCGGCGGCCCTGTTCGACGCCTGCGAACACGGGATGCTGCTCACCGCCGACCGCTACTTCTACAGCTTCGACCTCTGGCGCCAGGCACTCGACACCGGCGCGGATCTGCTCTGGCGTGTCAGTTCCAACCTCACGCTACCGGTCATCCAGCCCCTCCCTGACAGCTCCTACCTCTCCATCATCGTCAATCCGAAAATAAGGGAGAAAAAGCGGAACCAGCTCATCGCCGACGCCCGCGCCGGCCACGACCTTCCCGAGGACTCCGCGATACCGGTCCGGGTCATCGAATACACGGTGCCCGACCGCACCGGCTCCGGAACCGGTGAACTGATCTGTCTCGTCACCACCATCATCGACCATGCCGACATACCAGCGGTGGAACTCGCCACGGCATATCACGAGCGCTGGGAGATCGAAAACATCTTCGATGAGGTAAAGACCCACCAGCGGGGCGAGGCCCGCGTCCTACGGTCGAAACTCCCGGACCTGGTGGAACAAGAGATCTGGGCGCTGCTCCTCAGCCACTACGCAATCCGAAGTCTTATGCGCGAGGCCGCCGACGAAGCCGACGTCGACCCGGACAGACTATCCTTCATGCGATCACTACGCGTCGTCCGCCAGGTCACCGACCAGGCGGATTTTTCCCCCTGACCATCACGCGCATGCACTTCAGGAAACCTTCACGGAGATCACCGAACGGCTCAACCCCTCACGCCGTCACCGCACCCACCCACGCGCCATCAGACGAGGCCAACACAACGCTTACCGGATAAAACGCCCAACAGACATCGGCACCCGTCATGATCGACCGGCCACGATCATCCTCGCTCGCGCCGCTTAACTAAGCGCCATTGGGCCATAGGTGAGAACCGCTGTCGTGACGACGTTTTCCACCTACAGCTCCCGCGGCCGTAGGTGGAACACGCTGCCATTGCCACGGTTTTCACCTACGGCTGGGGAGCAGGCCCGGCGTTGTCGGGCTCGGCGATGGGCGCGTTCGGCGGCGCGGACGTGTCCGCCGCGGATCTCGAAGCCGCCGGGCTCGCGGCGGCAGGATCCGGGACCGCCGGGCCTGACGCGTCCGATGCCGGCCGTGGCGTGTCCGGAGGCTCGTGAGCCGTGCCCGCGGCCAGCGGCTCCTCGGAACGCTCGTCCGCGGACACGGGGCCTGCGACAGAGGCGGGAGGACTGGAGCCGGCGGTGGAGCTACCAGGAGCAGGGGTGCCAAGAACGGAGCTGTCAGGAACAGAGTTACTGGGAGCGGAGCTGTCAGGAGCGGGGGTGGGGGCGGCCCGGCCGAATCCGGGGCGTACCAGGCGGGGTTTGGCGGCGGCCGGCTCGCCGAAGTCCGCCCGGCGGATCCGGCAGTACACGGTCTGTAGGTCGCTGCCCGACCGGCCGATGCCGAAGACAGCCGCCGCGGACAGGTAGGCAAGTGCGTCCGCCCGGTCCATCCCCAGCCGGCTGGACAGGAAGAGCACCGCCGACCGGGTGGTCTGACGGGCGGCGTCGGTGAGATCGGCCTGCGCCCCCAGCGGCACCCAGTGGGTATCGGTTTCGGCAAAGGGCGCGCGCAACGTCCCGAGAGCGGCCCGGGCGGCGGGTTCCTTCAGGACTGTCAGGCGGAACGTCGCTCGCAGCGGCCCCTCCAGGCCACCCGCCGCAACCTTTCCGTCACCTAAAGAATAATGCGGATCGCCAACGGCGAACAGCGCGCCGGAAACCCGCACTGGAAGAAACAAACGAGAGCCAATACCTAACTCACCGCAGTCAAGCGCCCCGCCATGTATCCCGACGGAAGTCGAGCGGACCGGGCCAGGGCTGTCGACGGCGACCGACATGATCCCCATGAACGGCGACAGCGGAAAACGCACCTTCCGCCCCTTGGAGACCTCCAGCGCGCCGAAGAGCCTGCCGCGGCGCCGTTCGACAGCGCAGAAGCTGCTTGTCGTCCGGAAGGCCGCCCAGTTCCGGGCGTTCGCGTCCGGGCCGGGCGGGTCGTTCTCGGGGAACTCCCCGGCGAGCAGCCCGGCACCGTGCCGGGTCGACACCACCCCGTACCTGGCCCGCGGATGCAACGAGACGACGTCCACCCGCAGCACGTCGCCGGGCTCGGCACCGCGTACGAACACCGGCCCGGTCACCAGATGCGGGCTGTCCACCCCGAACCGGTGCGGAATCCCGGAGGAGGCGATCATCCGGGCGTCGTCGAGGACCTCGGACGCCGGAACACCGAAACGGCCGAAGAAGGCGTCCGGGTCACGTCCCTGATCGTCGAGGATTCCCTCCTGGCTGACCGTGTCGACAGTGGCCGTGGCCCCCGACTCCACGCTCAGCACGGGTCGGGTGTCGGCGGTCGGCAGCCGCCCCCACAGGATCGTCTCCGGGGTCGACGGCAGGTAGTGCCTGCCGTCCATCTTGCCCTTGCCGGGCTGTAGCGCCACGACGACGCCGTTACCGTGACATCCGGGACTGCCGCCCGCGGCGCCCGGTGCCAGGACGCCCAGCGTCGGAGTACCCGGCGTCGAGGAGTTCGCCCAGGGACGCGGTCGGGAACACGGCCATTCCGGACATCGTGCGACAGGGACGGCATAACCCGCCAGATTCCTGCCCAACGGGCTGGTGACGACACGGCAGATACGGCACGGGCGTCAGAGTCGCAGTGAAATATGACACATATGTTTCCGACAGGTTGCGGTCCCCTCATCTGCCCATATGGAACCCGCGCGACAATCTCGGCGCGCCGGCCGGGAGGCATCGCCACACGGGAACTGACGATGTCGGAGAAGCGCACAGACGGAGCCCGTGCGGCAGTGCTCGGAGGTCGGTGAGCGGGTCCGGCAGACCAGGCTCAGGCCAGGCTGGCAGCCGGTCTCACGCAGGCGGAACTGACCTCGATGATCTCCCTCACGAGATCCGCTCTCGGACGGCCTCTCGCCCACTTCCTGACCCGTCCGCCGGCAGCCGTGGTCTCCCGGCGGACCGCGCTCGTGGACGAACCCGACCGGGCCGCGCGGGAACGCTACCCACCTTGTCGACCCTTGTCGACGCCGACCTCGAAACCCATCCGCGTGACACGCACCGTTGGGCTCACCCACGGCCGGCCGCGAGAAATTCGGTCTGTATCAGTGGACGCGGGTGAGCAGGAGGGAGCCGGCGGGGTCGACCTGGGCGTGCCAGGTGGGGCGGATCAGGCAGGTCGCCTCGGGGAACTCGACGACGGCCGGTCCCGTCACGGTGTCACCGGGGCCGAGGGCGGCGCGGGGCACGACGTCCACCTCCCGCCAGGAGCCGTCCAGGTAGATC